>NZ_DASVFL010000078.1:0-12806 GCF_036380075.1 Lentzea sp.
CCTTGGCCCTGTCGGCTGGGGCGCCTGCCGCCGCCCGCGAGCCCTAAGCTGCAACCATGTCTGATCCGGTAGTGGAGGAGCCGTTGGAGCAGGACGGGGCCGGCCAGCCCGACGGGTTCCGGCGGCTGTGGATGCCGCACCGCATGGCCTACCTCAAGGGCGAGAACCGGGCCACCGGCGACAGTCCCGAGGAGTGCCCGTTCTGCCGCGCCCCGAAGCTGGCCGACGCCGACACGCTGATCGTGGCGCGCGGCACCTGCGTGTTCACGGTGCTGAACCTCTACCCGTACAACTCCGGCCACCTCATGGTCTGCCCCTACCGGCACGTGGCCGACTACACGGAACTGGATCCGGCGGAGACCGCGGAACTGGCCGGGCACACCAAGCTGGCGATGACCGCACTGCGGGCCGCCTCGGGCGCCCAGGGCTTCAACATCGGCATGAACATGGGCGGGGTCGCGGGCGCGGGCATCGCCGCGCACCTGCACCAGCACGTCGTGCCGCGGTGGGGCGGGGACGCGAACTTCATGCCCGTCATCGGGCACACCAAGGTCCTGCCGCAGCTGCTGGGCGAGACCCGGCAGCTGCTCGCCGACGGCTGGAAGGCGGCCGGCTGACCGCGCGGATTTACTGGCGCTCACACCCGAGGACCGGCTAAACACAACGTTTAGCCGGTCCTCGCGTGATTGGGGCCACGTGAATTGTTGGACAAAAGAGTGACAAAAAGCGCGCACTTTGTCCGGCGTGGACAATCAACGTCGTTTCCACGTGGCCAGGAATAGGTTTTCGGTTACGTCTTTCGGGTGCATTTGCGGGCCGGATCGAGACGTAACGCCAGCACAAAGCGATTCCAGGTAGGTGAGATCACCCACCTGGAGGTGCCCACTGCGAGTCAAGTCCCCGCCTATGGCCGATCGTCTCGCCGAGTGTGAATGGATACGGTGCGAACCATGACCGCACCTGAGCGTTCGCGATTAGCGAGAGAACGGCTTTCGCGTGAACTACGCCGGTTGCGCACCGAGGCGAAGATGACCGGCACGGCCACCGCCCGTGCCACCGGGATGAGCCAGTCCAAGCTGTCGAAGATCGAGAACGGCATGCTGCTCCCGTCCGTGGCGGACGTGGAGCGCCTCGTGGCGGAACTGGCCGCCGCGCGGGAGACGCGCATCGAACTGGTCGAACTCGCCAGATCGCTGCACGCCGAGGCGGAGACCCGTCGCGTCGTGCTGCACCGAGGGGCGCACCGCCACCAGCAGACGATCAGCCGCGTGGAGGCGCGGGCCGCGACGTCGAGGTTCTTCCAGGTCAACCTGGTGCCCTCGCTGTTGCAGTCCGAGGCCTACCTGCGGATCGTGCTGGGGACGATGCCGCCGTCGGAGCAGGAGGCGGCGGTGTCCGCGTTGCGCGTGCGCCGGTCCCGGATGGACGACCTGGCCAAGCAGTTCGTGTTCGTGCTGTCCGAGAGCGCCCTGCGCTGGCGGATGGGCTCGCCCGAGCAGATGGCGGAGCAGGTCGAGCACCTGGCCGCGATCCAGCGCAGGCCGAACGTGCGCCTCGGCGTCGTGCCGTGGTCGGCGGACGCGAACGTGGTGGCGCTGCACGGTTTCCACATCTACGACGAGCGCGTGGTGACGGTCAGCGTGCTCACCGGCAACGCCACCATCACCGACCCGCTGGACGTGCGCGAGTACCTGGCGCTGTTCGGGCGGCTGGAGCGGATGGCGGTGCGGGGGGAGGAGCTGCAGGCGCTGCTGAAGCGGATCGCCGAGGACCACCGGCGCCTCGGGTAGTCCGGCGGGAGGGGGAGGGCGGGCGGTCCCGGCTCACCCGCGAGGAGTGCGTTTCAGCAGTCCAGCTAGGCTGCGACACGCCATGCTGAACATCTTCGCTCGCGCGTCCGTCTCGCGCGTCACCGATCCGATCGGGGCGTGGCTGCTGGCGCGTGGCCTCAGCCCCAACGCCGTCACCGTCGCCGGCACGGTCGGTGCCGTGGCCAGCGCGCTGTGGTTCATCCCGCGCGGGCAGCTGTTCGTCGGCAGTGCGCTGGTGACGTTCTTCGTGCTGCTCGACCTCATCGACGGGGCGATGGCCCGCGCGCAGGGGCCGACGAAGTTCGGTGCCGTGCTCGACGCCACCTGCGACCGGATCGCGGACGGGGCGCTGTTCGCGGCGCTCACCTGGTACGCGTTCGACACCGGCAACCGGTGGACCGCGGTGGCCGGGTTCGTCTGCCTGGTGGCCTCGCAGGTCATCTCCTACGTGAAGGCGCGGGCCGAGGCGTCCGGGCTGAGCGCGGACGGGGGACTGGCCGAGCGGGCAGAGCGGTTCATCGTCGCGCTCGTCGGGGCCGGGGTGCAGGGGCTGGGCGTGCCGCACCTGCTCGACGTCGCGCTGTGGCTCCTCGCGGTCATGACGGTGGTGACGGTGCTGCAACGGATCCTCGCGGTGGCGAAGTCGGCGCGGGAGGCCGCGTGAACCTCGCGACGCTCGGGTACAGCGCCGGGTGGCGGCTGATCCGCCTGCTGCCCGAGTCGTGGGCGCGCGGGCTGTTCCGGGCCGGGGCCGACTACGCGGCCAAGCGCGGTGGCGCGGGTGTGCGGCAGCTGCGCGCGAACCTGCGCCGCGTCGTGCCCCAGGCCGGTGAGGAAGAGCTCGACGAACTGGTGCGCGACTCGCTGCGGTCGTACGCGCGGTACTGGTGCGAGGCGTTCCGCCTGCCGTCGACGGACCTCAAGGCCGCCTATGAGAAGTGCGACTCGCAGGTGTCGGGCATGGAGAACCTCGACGCGGCGCTCGCGAACGGCACGGGCGCGGTCGTCGCGCTGCCGCACAGCGGCAACTGGGACATGGCCGGCGTCTGGCTGGTGGGCCACTCCGGCACGTTCACGACGGTCGCCGAACGCCTCAAGCCCGAGTCGCTGTACCGGAAGTTCGTCGAGTTCCGCGAGACCCTCGGCTTCGAGGTGCTGCCGCTCAACGGCGGCGACCGTCCACCCGCGACTGTCCTGGCCGAGCGGCTGCGGGCCGGCAAGGTCGTGTGCCTGCTGGCCGACCGCGACCTCACGTCGTCCGGCGTGCCCGTCACGTTCTTCGGCGAGCAGACCCTGATGCCCGCCGGTCCCGCGCACCTCGCGTCCACGACCGGGGCCGCGCTGCTGCCGGTCGGCTGCTGGTTCACCGAGGACGGCTGGCACTTCCGCATCCACCCGCCGATCAAGGTGAGCACCGTCCAGGCCGCCACGCAGGCCGTCGCGGACGTGTTCGCCGCCGACATCGCCGCGCACCCCGCCGACTGGCACATGCTCCAGAAGCTCTGGCTGGCCGACCTGCCGGAGGGCCGCCGCGCGGCCCTCGCCAGGAGACTCGCGCGGTGAAGATCGGGATCGTCTGCCCGTACTCCTTCGACGTGCCGGGCGGTGTGCAGGCCCACGTCGTGGACCTCGCGCGCGCCCTGGTCTCGCTGGGCCACGAGGTGAACGTCCTCGCGCCCGCCGACGACGACCGGACGCTGCCGTCCTTCGTCACGTCCGCCGGCCGCGCGGTCGGCATCCCGTACAACGGCTCGGTGGCGCGCCTTTCGTTCGGACCCGTCTCCTACGCGCGGGTCCGGCGGTGGATCGACGAGCACTCGTTCGACGTCCTGCACCTGCACGAACCCACGGCGCCGTCGCTGTCCTTCCTGGCGCTGATGGTCGCCGACGGCCCGATCGTCGCCACCTTCCACACCTCGACGCCGCGCTCGAAGATGCTCTCGGCGTTCCAGCCCGTGCTGCAGCCGTTCCTGGAGAAGGTCACCGCCCGCATCGCCGTCTCCGCGCTGGCCCGCCGCGTCCAGGTCGAGCACCTCGGCGGCGACGCGGTGGAGATCCCGAACGGCGTCGACGTCGACTTCTTCGCCTCCGCGTCCACTTTGGACGGCTACCCGCGGCCGGGCGGCACGATCGGCTTCGTCGGCCGCTACGACGAGCCGCGCAAGGGCATGCCGATCCTGTGGGAGGCGTTCGGGCTGGTCGCCGACGAGTTCCCGGACCTGCGCCTGCTGGTCGTCGGCCGCGGCGAGGCGTCGTTCGACGGGCCGCACGCCGGCCGCGTGGACCTGCTCGGGCAGGTCGACGACGTCGAGAAGGCCAGGATGCTGCGCTCGCTGGACGTCTACGTGGCGCCGAACACCGGCGGCGAGTCGTTCGGCATCATCCTGACCGAGGCCATGTCCGCCGGCACCGCCGTGGTCGCGTCGGACATCGACGCCTTCCGCCGCGTGCTCGACGACGGCAAGGCGGGCGTGCTGTTCCCGGTCGGCGACGCGCCGGCCCTGGCCGAGGCGCTGCGCTCGGTGCTGCGCGACTCCGCGTCGCGCGCCGAGTACGTGAGCGTCGGGTCGCAACGGGTGCAGGCCTTCGACTGGTCCGTCGTCGCCTCGCAGGTGCTGCGCGTCTACGAGACCGCCATCGCCGCCGACCCGCGCCGGGTGGGCAAGGCATGACCGCGGTCCTCGTCGTCGTGGTCGTCGCCCTGCTGCTGGCCGCCTGGATCCTGGCCATCGCGAACCGCCTCGACCGCCTGCACGTCCGCACCGACGCCGCCTGGGCCGCCCTCGACGCCGCACTGGCCCGCCGCGCCGTCGTGGTGCGCGCGCTCCTGGACCCCGCTCTGTCCGCGGCGGCGTCCCGCGCCGAGTCCGCGACGCGTGCCGAACGCGAGTCGGCCGAGAACGAGCTCTCCGGCCTGCTGGGCGCGCTGGACAGGTCGGCGCTGGCCCCCGCCCTCGCGGCGGAGCTGGCCGACGCCGAGGAACGCGTGGTGCTCGCCCGCCGCGTCCACAACGACGCCGTGCGCGACACGTTGCTCCAGCGCCGCCGCCGGATCGTGCGCTGGCTGCGCCTGTCCGGCACCGCGCCGCAGCCGTCGTACTTCGAGATCGCCGAGCCCGCCGCCCCGTCCGACGCCGTGATGCTCACGCCCCGCCCGTCGGCCCGCGTGGTGCTGGTGGACGCGGAAGGCCGGGTGCTGCTGTTCCAGGGCTTCGACCCGGCCCGGCCGCAGGAGCTGTTCTGGTTCACCGTCGGCGGCGGCGTCGAGGACGGCGAGGAGCTGCGGGACACGGCGCTGCGCGAGGCGTTCGAGGAGACCGGCGTGAAGCTCGCGCCGGAGCAGCTGGTCGGCCCGATCTGGCGGCGCCGCGCGGTGTTCAGCTTCGCCGGCCAGACGTTCGACGCGGAGGAGTGGTTCTTCTACGCCTCGGTCGACGCGTTCGACGTCGACACGTCCGGGTTCAACGACGTGGAGGAGCACAGCATCTCCGCGTTCCGGTGGTGGACGGCGGAGGAGCTGGAGTCCACTGAGGACACGGTGTACCCGGTGCAGCTGGCCGAGCTGCTGCCCGCGCTCACCGCGGAGTGGGACGGCCAGACCCGCCCTGTGCGGTGAGGTAGAGGAACGACTCGCGCGTCTTGCGCACCTCCGGGTGGCGAGCACCGAGCACTCTCACCTGGTCCTGCAACAACGTCCGGCACTCCGCCGCCGCCTCGGCCACGTCCCCGGCCTCGTGCAGCCAGTGGACGAGGTTCCCGCGGCTCGCCCAGGTGCGCGGGTGGTCCGGGCCGAGCACCCGGACCTGGTCCTCCAGCAGGCGCCGGATGTCGGCGACGGCCCTGGTCAGGTCGCCCGCCTCGCCCCGCAGGTCGGCGAGGCTCTGGCGCCTCACCATCGTCGAGAGGTCGTCGGGACCGAGCACCCGCAGCGAGTCGGCCACCAGCGCCTCGGCCACGGCGGTGGCGCGCCGCAGGTCGCCCGCCTTGGTCAGCACGAACGCGATGTTGTTCCGGGTGGTGAGGGTCTGGGGGTGGTCGGCACCGAGCGCCCGCACCTGGTCGGCGAGCAGGTCGCGGAGCGCCCCGGTGACCTGCTCGTCCGCCCTCGCCCGGCACATGATGAGGCTTCTCCTGGTGAACAGGGTGTCCACGTGGCCGGGACCCAGGACGCGCGACTGGACCTCCAGCAGCTGCCGGTACTCGGCCGCGGCCGCGACCGGGTCGGGGATCTCGCTGCGGCACTGGATGAGCAGGCCGCGCGCCCTCAACGCGTCGGCGTGCTCGGCGCCGAGCCGGGCGGAGCAGGTCCCGCTGAGCTCCTCGAAGAACTCCACGACGCTTTCGGTCGTGGACGTGCCGACGTCGATGCCCCAGCGGAACAGCAGCGGGTGGCAGCCTTCCCGCCACAGCCAGCGGTCGCCCGCCGCGCGCAGTGCCTCGGCGTTCGAGCGCAGGACTCGTCTCCGTCCAGCCGGCCACACCTCGACCAGGGCGTCGGCGGCGACGCGCACGACGGTCGCCGGATCCGCCCACGCGTCACGGGTGGCGCGCTGCACCAACGCGTGCACCCGGACGTCCTGTCCCAGCGCGACCAGACTGAGCCGGTGCAGGCAGCTCAGCCCGTCCCGCGCGTCGGAGGCGTCCACGCCCAGGAACTCCAGCACGGCCGGTGAGGTGAACACGTCGACCGGGATCCCGTTGGGGTCCAGGGCACTCGCGATGTCGAGCAGCGGCCGTGCGACGCCTCGGGGCGCCAGCGAGTCGGCGTGCTCCACCGACAACGCCCACGTCGCCGCGACGGTCGCACGGTGGTCGTCGGGGAGCTCGTCCGGCGCCATCAGCTCCAGGCGGCGTTCGGAGAACCGCGCCAGGTACTCGGCGCACGAGAGGTGCCGGTCGAGGACGTAGGCGCCCGCCTGCGCCAGGGCCAACGGCAGGTACCCGAGCTCCTCAGCCAGCACAGCGGCGTCGTCGTCCGGACCGACCACGGACGACAGGTACGCGCCTGCGTCTTCCGGCGTGAACACGTCCACGAGCAGGCGTTCGCCGCGCAGTGACGCGTCCTGGCGGCGGGTGGTCACGACGACCCGGCCGGAGTCGGGAGGCCACAACCCGGTGAGGTCGGACGGTTTCTGCACGTCGTCGAGCACGACCAGCCACGGTTCCGAGGTGGTGCCGAGTCGTTCCAGGAACGCCTGCGCGTCCTGCTCCACCCCCGCGAGTTTCGTGGCGGCGTCCGCGTAGCCCGACAGGATCGCGTCGCGCGAGGTCGCCGTCACCCACACCAGCAGCCGGATCTCCCCGGCGTCCCAGAGGCTCCTGGCGTGCTCGGCCGCGAGCTGGGTCTTGCCGACGCCGCCCAGCCCGATCAGCAGCGCCCGGTCGGCGACGGGCACCGCGCGGTGCCGGAACGACGCGGCACGCGGTGGCACCACGCCGACCCGCAGCGGCAGGGGGGAGGGACGGGAGGCGCCGAGGTGCACATCGCCTTGCACGACACCGATCTGGAAGACCTGCCCGGACGTGCCGTCGAACGAGTTCGACACGGCGGGCAGGTCGTCAGGCACAGCACCGAGGTTAGACGGCCGGGATCACCGCCGAGCCGTAGGCGTCGCGCGTCTTGTCCTTCTCGTCGTGCATCAGGTACAGCGCGAAGTTGTCGACACCGATCTCCTTCAGCTCCTGCAACCGGTCGACGTGCGCCGACTCCGGGCCGACCAGGCAGAAGCGGTCGACGATCGCGTCCGGCACGAAGTCGGTCGACCGGTTGCCCGCCTTGCCGTGGTGGGCGTAGTCGTAGCCCTCGCGGTCCTTGATGTAGTCGGTCAGCGCCTTGGGCACCACACCCGAGTCGCCGTACCGGGCCACGAGGTCCGCGACGTGGTTGCCGACCATGCCGCCGAACCACCGCAGCTGGTCGCGCTGGTGTTCCAGATCCGTCCCGACGTAGGCCGGTGCCGCCACGCACATCGTGATCGCCGACGGGTCACGTCCCGCGGCGGCCGCCGCCTCGCGCACGGATCCGATGGTCCAGCGGGCGATGTCCGGGTCGGCGGTCTGGAGGATGAAGCCGTCGGCCTGTTCGCCGACCATCTTCAACGCGCGAGGCCCGTACGCGGCCATCCAGATCTCGAGCTTCCCGTCGCGCACCCACGGGATCCGCACGGGCGTGCCGTGGTGCTCGGCCTCACGCCCCTCCGCCAGCTCCTTGATCACGTGCATCGCGTCGCCCAGCGTCGCGAGCGACGCCGGCTTCTGGCCGATCACGCGGCGGGCCGAGTCGCCCCGGCCGATGCCGCAGACCGTGCGGTTGCCGAACATGTCGTTCAGCGTCGCGAACAGCGAGGCCGTCACCGACCAGTCGCGGGTCGACGGGTTGGTGACCATCGGGCCCACGACGAGGTCGCGGGTGGCGGCCAGCACCTGCGAGTAGATGACGAACGGCTCCTGCCACAGCACGCAGGAGTCGAACGTCCAGCCGTAGCGGAAGCCGCAGTCCTCGGCCGCGCGGAGGCCCTCCACCACGTCCCGCGCCGGCGGGTCTGTCTGCAGCACCACACCGAAGTCCACGGCGTCACACCCTTTCTCTCAGACGAGGTACTGGTTGAGGTCGCGCGACACGAACCGGCCGTGACCCGTCGAGCCGTGGTAGGCGCCGTCGGCGATCACCTTGCGGCCGCGGGAGAACACGGTGTCGACGCGGCCGGTGACCTCGAAGCCCTCGTAGGCCGAGTAGTCCACGGCCATGTGGTGGGTCTCCGACGAGATCGTCTGCGTGGCCGCGGGGTCGTAGACCACGACGTCCGCGTCCGCGCCCGGTGCGAGCACGCCCTTGCGCGGGTACATGCCGAACATCCGCGCCGGGGTGGTGGAGACGATCTCGACCCAGCGTTCGCGGGTGATCTCGCCCTTCACCACGCCCTGGTGCAGCAGGTCGACGCGGTGCTCGACGCCGGGCATGCCGTTGGGGATCTTGGAGAAGTCGCCGACGCCGAGCTGCTTCTGGTCCTTGAAGCAGAACGGGCAGTGGTCGGTGCTCACGACGGACAGGTCGTTCGTCCGCAGGCCCCGCCACAGCGACGACTGGTGCTCCTTGGGGCGCAACGGCGGTGACGCCACGTACTTCGCGCCCTCGAAGCCCGGCAGCGCCAAGTCGTCCAGCGACAGGTACAGGTACTGCGGGCACGTCTCGGCGAACACGTTCTGGCCCGTGTCCCGTGCGGCCGTCACGGCGTCCAGTGCCTGCGCTGCCGACAGGTGCACGATGTACAGCGGCGAGCCGGTGACGCGCGCCAGCTGGATGGCCCGTGACGTGGCCTCGCCCTCCAGCTCCGGCGGACGGGTCAGGCCGTGCTGCACCGGGTCGCCCAGGCCGTTGGCCAGCGCCTGCGCGACGAGCTGGTCGATCGCGATGCCGTTCTCCGCGTGCATCATGATCGTGGCACCGGTCTCGCGCGCCTTCTGCATGGCGCGCAGGATCTCGCCGTCGGTCGCGTAGAAGACGCCGGGGTAGGCCATGAACATCTTGAAGCTGTTGACGCCGGCCGCGATGCAGGACTCCATCTCCTTGAGCGACTGGTCGTTCACGTCGGAGATGATCATGTGGAAGCCGTAGTCGACCGCGCAGTTGCCGTCGGCCTTGGAGTGCCACTTGTCCAGAGTGGACAGCAGCGAGCTGCCCTTGGGCTGCACGGCGAAGTCGACGATCGTGGTGGTGCCGCCCCACGCCGCCGCGGTCGTGCCGGTCTCGAACGTGTCCGCGGACTGCGTGCCGCCGAACGGCATCTCCATGTGCGTGTGCACGTCGATGCCGCCGGGGATCACGTACTTGCCGGCCGCGTCGACGACCTCGTCGGCCTGGAGGTCGAACCCCGGCGTGACGAGCGCGGCGACGTGCTCGCCCTCGATCAGCACGTCGGCGGCGTGCGAGCCGGTCGCGTTGACGACGAGGCCGTTCTTGATGAGGGTGCTCACGGCGTCACCAGGCCCTCGTAGGTGTCGGGGCGGCGGTCGCGGTAGAACGCCCACGTGTCACGGACCTCGGTCAGCAGGTCCAGGTCGAGGTCGCGCACCACGAGCTCTTCCTCGGTGTCGGACGCCGCCTCGCCCACGAGCTGCCCGCGCGGCGACACGAAGTACGTCTGGCCGTAGAACTCGTTGTCGCCCAACGGTTCCACGCCCACCCGGTTGATCGCGCCGACGAAGTACTCGTTCGCCACGGCCGCGGCTGGCTGCTCCAGCTTCCACAGGTACTCGCTCAGCGACCTGCTGGTGGCGGACGGGTTGAACACGATCTTCGCGCCCGCGAGGCCCAATGCCCGCCAGCCCTCGGGGAAGTGCCGCTCGTAGCAGATGTAGACGCCGATCCGCCCGACCGCCGTGTCGAAGACCGGGTACCCGAGGTTGCCCGGCTTGAAGTAGAACTTCTCCCAGAAGCCCTTGACCTGCGGGATGTGGTTCTTGCGGTACTTGCCGAGGTAGGTGCCGTCGGCGTCGATCACGGCCGCGGTGTTGTAGTAGACGCCGGGCTGCTCGACCTCGTACATCGGCACGATGAGCACGATGTTGTTCTGCGCGGCGACTTCCTTCATCAGCTCCGTCGTCGGCCCGTCCGGGATCGACTCGGTGTAGGAGTAGAAGTCCGCGTCCTGCACCTGGCAGAAGTACGGCCCGTAGAAGAGCTCCTGGAGGCAGAGCACCTGTGCGCCCTGGGACGCGGCGGTGCGGATGTGCTCGACCGCGTTCGCGATCATCGACTCCTTGTCGCCCGTCCACTTCTGCTGGACGAGCGCCGCCCGGATGATGTTGCTCACCTGGTCGTCTCCTTTGCCGAGTTGTCCTTCAGAGCCAGGAAAACGAGGAAGCCGGCGACGAAGCCGACCACCCAGTTGTAGTCGTAGAGGGGCTTGAGGAACGGAATCAGCCCGTCCGCCGGGAACGGTCCGCCGTGCGCGCCGCCGACCGCGAGCACCGAGCCCACGAGCGTCGCCACCACGGCACGCCAGTTCCAGCCGCCGTTGAACCAGTACGCGCCCCGCCCGTCGAGGTAGAGGTCCTCCAGCTCCAGCCGGGTCTTCCTGATCACCCAGTAGCCGGCGACGAACACGCCGGCCACCGACGCGAGCAGGCCGCCGTAGAAACCGAGCCACGCGAAGATGTAGATGCTCGGGTCCGAGATCAGCCGCCACGGCTGGATGAGGATGCCGACGACACCGGTGATCAGGCCGCCGACCGCGAACGTGATGCGCTTCGGGAAGGCGTTGGAGAAGTCGTAGGACGGGCTGACCACGTTCGCCGCGAGGTTGGCCGAGATCGTGGCCAGCACCAGCGAGATCAGCGCGACGAGCACGAGCAGCGTGCTGTCGAACCGGGACGCGAGGTCGGCCGGGTCCCAGATCGCCTCGCCGTACAACGCCTGCGCGCCGGACGTCGTCAGGATCGCCACGATCGCGATGAACGACATCGTGGTCGGCAGGCCGAGGATCTGCCCGGTCACCTGCTTGCGCTGCGACCCGCCGAACCGGGTGAAGTCCGGCATGTTCAGCGACAGCGTCGACCAGAACGCGATCATGCCCATCAGCGAGGGGAAGAAGATCTTCCAGAACTCCGGTCCCCAGCCGAGGCTGCTGCCCTGGTGCAGGATCGGCCCGAACCCGCCCGCCTTCACCAGCACGTAGCCCAGCAGGACCAGGAACCCGACGCTGACCAGCGGCGCCGTCCAGTTCTCGAACCGCCGGATCGCGTCCATGCCGCGCCAGATCACCAGCATCTGCACGACCCAGAAGCCGAAGAAGCACAACCACAACGTCCACGGCTGCCCCGCGACCGCCGACGCCTTCGTCCACCCGTCACCGGTCAGCCGGCCGACGATCACGTGCAGCGCCTTGCCGCCGACCCACGTCTGGATGCCGAACCAGGCGCACGCGATGAAGGCCCGCAGCAACGCGACGAGGTTCGCGCCGCGGACGCCGTAGAACGCGCGGGCGAACACGGGGAACGGGATGCCGTACTTCGTGCCGGCGTGGCTGTTGAGCAGCATCGGGACCAGCACGATCAGGTTGCCGAGGGTGATCGTGAGGAACGCCTGCACCCAGTCCATGCCCAGCGCGATGAGGCTCGCGGCCAGCGTGTAGCTGGGGATGTTGTGCGCCATGCCCATCCACAGCGCGAAGAAGTTGTACGTGCTCCACGTGCGCTGCTCGACCGGCACGGGCGCGAGCTCGGGGTTGTAGAACCTGCTGTCCTGGATGGGACGCACGTCGCTCAGTTCGACGCGACCGTCCTGTGTGACCTGGGGCGGGGAGGACTCAGCTGCCATCGTTCAACCCCCTGTTACGCTGCTGAAACACGGCGAACGCGGTCGGTTCCATCCCGGAATCCTGGGTCCGGTGGAGCAGGTCTGGCAGTGTCAGAGTGTCCACGCTTGTCATGATCGGCGCACATTGTGCGTACCGTGTTCCTCATGGGGGTGTCACGGCGCACGCTGCTGCTCGGCGGAGCGGGCCTGGTCGCGGCGGGCGGGACCGCCGGCGCGCTGAGCCCGCGCGGCCGCCGTCTGCTCGGCTGGACGGGGCCTGACGGAGCGGTGCCCGACGTGCCACCCGTACCCGTTCAGCCCATGCCCTGGGGCGCGTGGATGGGTGCGGCCGGTCCGGCGGTGCTCGTGCTGCACGGCCGCGGAGGCAGCGTCCGGTGGTGGGAGGACCTCGGGCTGCCGCGGTTCCTGCACGGCGCCCGGTTCCGGTGCGCGGTGGTCGACGGCGGCGACGACTACTGGGTGGGCCTGACCCCGCCGGTGCCGTTCGAGGCCGCGCTCGGCGTGTCGATGGGCGGGTTCGGCGTGCTGGACCTCGCCTCCCGGCAGCCGTTGAAGGCCGTCGCGGCGATCAGCCCGGCGCTGTTCCCGGCCTGGGAGGACGCCGAGCGGATCCACGGCTTCGCGTCGCGCGAGGTGTGGGAGGCGCACGAACCGTTGCGGCACACCGCGAGCATCAC
>NZ_DASVFL010000079.1:0-3236 GCF_036380075.1 Lentzea sp.
GGTGTCAACTCGACACGCTTTTCGTCGAGTTGACACCCCTCCTCACGTGTGGCTCGCTCTGCCCCGGCTCGAGACGGGGCCACCCCACCCGAACCGCACCACCCACGCAACAGCAAGCCGCCCAACGAAACAGGCGTGCCATCAACCCACGAACGGCGCCGGCCCGGTCTTTGATCAGCTGGCGGGGTCCGGGGCGGAGCCCCGAGCAGTAAACAGAAACTGACACGCCAAAACCCGCCCACGCACCTACTCTCCACCCCCATGTACGAACAGGTGGAGCCCTACGCCCAGGGCATGCTAGAAGTAGGCGACAACCAGCGAATCCACTGGGAAGCCAGCGGCACCCCGACGGGCAAACCGGCGATCGTCTTCCACGGCGGCCCAGGCTCCGGCCTGAACCCGAGATGGCGCCAGGACTTCGACCCAGCCCACTGGAACCTGATCCTCTGGGACCAACGGGGCTCAGGAAAGAGCACCCCACCGGCAAGTGACCCGTCCACGAACATGGACCACAACACCACCCAGCACCTGATTGACGACGCCGAGAAACTCCGCGAACACCTCGGCGTGGACAAGTGGCTGCTGCTCGGCGGCTCCTGGGGCTCCACCCTGGTCCTGGCCTACGCCATCCAGCACCCGACCAGGGTCAGCGAGATCATCATCCCGGCGGTGACCACCTCCCGCCCGGAGGAGCACGCCTGGATCACCAGGGGCCTGGCGATCTTCTACCCGGACTACTTCGACGCGTTCAGGAACGGCGTCCCGGAGGAGGACAGGGACGGCAACCTGGCCCGCGCCTACAACAAGCTCCTCAACTCACCGGACGCGGCAACCAGGGAGAAGGCGGCCTGGGACTGGAGCAAGTGGGACCTCTCCACCATCACCGGCGGTGACAACGACTTCGAGGGCACCCGGTACGAGGACCCGACCACCCGCTATCAGCTGGCCCGCGTGGTGACCCACTACTGGGGCAACGAGGCCTTCCTCGAACCGGACCACATCTTCGACAACCTCGACAGGCTCGAGGGCATCCCGGGTGTCCTCATTCACGGCCGCAACGACTTCGGCGGCCCCCTCCACACGGCGTGGGAGGTCGCGAAGAGGTGGCCGGACGCCGAACTGGTCATCCTGAACGACGCCGGCCACGTCATCATGGAGGGCAACAGCATGGACAGGGCCATCGCCGCCGCCATCCAGAAGTTCCGCTAGGGAGCCACAGGTCCGGGCCGGTGGTAGAGGTCCTCACCGGCCCACCGGATCCGGTCCTCGAAGCGGAACCCCGGCGCGGCGACGAAGTTCGCCGCGTCGTCGACCGACCCGGAACCGGTGTACCGAGCCCGCAACGGGTACGGGAACACCGGCCGAGTGCGCACAACCGCACCCGTCTGGTCCCGCCCGACGGCCACGACGCGTTCCGGTGCGCGACCGCCCTCGACCCACGACACGAGCCCGGGAAGCGGGTCGAAGTCCGTCAGGGTGTCGCCGCCGGCGCAGTGCCACATCGACGGCACGACGAACAGCCGCGCCCAGTCCGGGGTGCGGCCGCCGGTCAGCCGCTGCCAGTAGTCCAGCGTTCCCTCGAACGGAAGTCCCTGGTCGCCGGCGCCGTGCCAGATGACCAGCTTCCCGCCCGCCTTGCGGAACTCGCGGAAGTCCAGCGACAGCGAGTTGGCCTTCACGGTCTCGACGCTCACGCGCCGCAGCTCGCGGACGGTGAACTCGAACGTCTCCAGCGACGAACCGGGCGTCCCGATCGGGTACACGAGGTTCTTCAGCGCGTTGTCGGCGAGCCCGGCCGAGATGGCCTGGCCGAACTCCGGCGTCGCGTTGAGCCAGAACGTCCACGCGAGCTCCGACCCGTAGGCCTGCCCGCCGGGGTAGAGCCGCGCACCGCGGTCGGACGGCCCCGCGTACAGCCGGCGGACGCGGTCGATCTCGTCGGGAGTCAGCCGCGGCGCGAGCGTGCCCGGGTCGAACGAGCACAGCCGCGGGTCGTCGATCTGCCCGTCCGCCAACCCGTCCAGCCCGTCGCACGCGGCCATCACCGCGTCGTGCAACAGGAAGATCTTCTCGTTCGGGATGGTGTTGCGCGCGATCCACGCCTGGTACCCGATCAGCGCGGAGTAGTAGTTGCCCGGCGCTCCGGCGATGATGCCGTCGAAGTCGTGCGGGTACCGCTGCGCCAGCAGCAGCCCCTCGCGGCCGCCGTTGGAGCACCCGCTGAAGTACGAGTGCGCGGGTGCCCTGCCGTAGAACACCGAGATGATGTGCTTGGACACCTTCGACAACGCGTGCGGCGCCCGGAAGAAGTAGTCGTCGCGGGCCTTCTGGTCGTGAGCGGCCCACGTGGTGTCGAACCCGTTGCCCGGTGGCGTGACCCCGTGGCCGTCGTCGGTCGCCGCCACCGCGGCGGTGCCGAACGCGGGCCCGCACCCCGACGGGAACGCGGGGTCGTCGATGATCCCGCAGAACCCGCCGCACCCGTACTGGAGGTACCGGCCCTGGTAGCCGCGGGTCGGCAGCTTCAGCTGGAACCCGATGCCCGGCTCGATCGTCCCGCGCACGTCGCAGAACTCCGGCTCACCGGCGACGACGGTCGCCGACGCCACGCGGGTCCGCGCGTCCGGGACGTCGAACGAGCGCACGAGATCGGCGCAGGAACGCACCGGGCGGGATCCGGTCGCGGCGACCGCGGGCGAGACCCCGCCGACGAGAATCCCCAGTGCTGCCAACAAGATTGATAGATGACGAAACATGTGGAGCGTCCTTCCCCCTGACACAGGACGTGCAGGGGGAAGTCTCCCAGCTAGCCCACGTGCACGCGTGGGCGCCGGGAAGGATCCTCCTCAGCCGAGCGGATGATCTCCCGTACTACCGGAGGCGTATCCCCGCGCCCGAGGATCAGGTAGCGGAAGAGGTGCCCGAGCGGGTTCCCCTCCGACCACTCGAAGTGTGCGTGCGGGATGACGCCGGTGGAGTCGCGCAACGCCAGCAGGATCGCCGCGATGGCGTTCGGCGCGGCCGGTGCGGAGGCCCGCAGCACGCGGTGACCTTCGACCTCGACCCCGCGCACGCACAGCACGTGGCTGAACGCAGACGGGTCGACGATGTCGATCTCCAGGAAGATCACGTCGGCCGAGCCGGGCACCGGGTTCATGCCGCGCTGCTCGGTCTCCTTCTCGTCGTACTCCGCCTTGTCGCCCGTCTGGCGGCGGTTCGCGATGAACGTGATCCGG
>NZ_DASVFL010000080.1:0-25416 GCF_036380075.1 Lentzea sp.
GGATCGTTGTGATCGCTCCAGACGGAATATGTCTGGCAATCTGGTATTGCTACTCAAAGGAATACTCCTGACGAGGAGTATTCATATTACTGGCTGTGTTTCGGCACGCTGTTGAGTTCTCAAAGAACACGCGCTCACCGGTTCCATTCTCCGTTTCCGGAGAGTTTCTCTCGGGGCTTGTGTTGAAAGCTTAGCTCGTTCGTTTTCGCTTTGTCAAATCGGCCGTTTGTCTAACACTGTCGGCGATTCAGGCTCCGCGCAAACTCGCTTCGCATTCAGTTTTTGGCTTGGTTCAGAAGTTATCCGAGTGGCTTTTCCGGTGTCAAATCGGGGTCTTTTCGGATCCCGGACAGCACGGTAGGCCGCGTATTTACTTCTGGGGGTTTGACGCCGTGAGACTTTACCCGGCCCGATCCGCGGTGTCAACCGCTCGTTCCGGGATCTCGCTTGCGACTTGGAGAAAGTTACTCACGGGGAGGATCAAAGTCAAATCGCCTGGTCAGCGGGCTGCTTGATCGGCACGGACGGGGACGGAGCAGCCGGCTTGGCTCCGACCGGACGCGGCCGGAGCCACAGGGAGATGGAACGGAGTCCCTCCATCGCCTTCACGATCTGGTCCGGCGCGGCCGCCTGGCGGGTGGCCAGCGGGACCAGGTCGTAACCCCAGACGCCGAACTCCTTGAGGACCGTCACCGGATCGTCACCGAAGTCGGCCGTCGCGGTCGCGGAGAACTCCAGGAACACGTGCGGCCGGTCGCGGCGCAGCAACCGGACGAGACCGGCCAACGCCCGATGACCGCGTCCAGGCGTGTCGACCCGCACGACGGAAAGCTTCATGCCCTGCACCAGGGCGATGTCCTCGAGTTCCTTGTCGAGGCGCACCGACCGGACCTTAGGCGCGTTCTCCGGCGCATCCGGTGCCAGCGGCGACACGGACACACCGCCGGTCAACGTCGGTGCGGCCGCCAGCTCGCCAGCGCTCTCCCACGCCGCGCCCTCGATCACCGTCAGGCGATCGGCCACGGCGGCCGGCAGGTTCGCCGAGACGTTGTGCCTCAGCAGAGCGGCGGCCGACGGGTCCGGCTCCACGGAGACGACCGCGCCCATCAGGCCGAGGCGGGACAGCACGCGGATCGAGTGGTAGCCGACGTACGCGCCGACGTCGAGGAAGATCCCGTCCGGCTCCAGCACGGAGTCGAGCAGGTCGGCGAGCTCCGGCTCCCACACGCCGTTGGACGACAGCAGCGGGAGCATGAACGCGTCGTCGGACGGCAGCCGCAGCATGCCCGCGTCGCACAGCACCAGCGACGACCGCACTCCTGGCGCGTCGCCGGAGGCCTCGTGCTGGCGGACCACGACGCGCCGGAGCGCGTCCGCGGTCTGTTGTGCCTGGTGGGCGGTGCGGATGGCGGCGTCCAGGCGCGAGTCCCGTTCGCGGAACACCTCGACGACCTTGGACTCCAGCCCGTCGATCCGGTCCAGGGTCCGGTCCAGCGCCACGGTGAGCTTGTCGATGCGCTCGGCCAGCACCTCGGTGGACTTCGCGCGCTTGGCGGCCTCGGCGACGACGGCGTCCTCGATGTCGCGCATCCGCCGGCCTTGCCCGGCCATGTCGGCGCGGACGCGCACGACGCCGTCGTCGACGCCGATCAGCTGGTCGCCGAAGTGCGACTGGCGTTCGGCGACCTGTTCGACCTCGGCGCGCAGCAGTTCCAGCTCGCCGGCTCCGACGCCGGCCTTGAGCGCGTCCTGCCGGACGACGAGCTCGGACACCGTGCGCTCGACCCCGTCGATCAGGGTGTGCAGCACCTGGCGCATGTGGTTGTCGTAGTGGTCCAGCGCGCGCAGGACGACCTTGCGCAGTGCGGGTGCCATCGGCGTGCGGTGGGGGCCGTCCACGGTGGGCTGGCGCAGTAACGCGTGCTTGGCCGACTGGAGCGCGAGCATCGGGTCGACCTCGGGCTTCGGCTTCGGCCGGCGCGCGCGCCATCCCCGGTACGCGTGCTCGACGCGTTCGCGAAGGACCTCGCTCACGCGCGAAACAGAGCGCACGGCCAGCACGTGTTCACGTGCGGCTTCGCCCAGTGCAGCAGCAGTCGGCAGGTCGTCGGCCAGTGAACGCAACAGTCGCGAGGCGGCCTGCACGTCCGGTTCGGCGCCTTGGTGACACGGCACGAGAACCGCCGTCTTGCCGAACAGCTCCGCGACGGCACCGTGGTCGGACGCGACGATCGGCACGCCCTGGACGGCGAGCTCGGCCAGTCGCAACGCGATCCGGTCGTCCGCTCCGCCGCGGTGCAGCGACACCACCGCGTCGGCGCCCAGGCACACGCCGAGGTCGTCGACGAGGGAGATCCGCTGGTCAGCGGCGGTGGCGAGGCGCAGTCGCTCGGCCGCCTCGGGGTGGTCGAACGCGCCGGACACCGCGATGCGCAGCTCGACGTCCGTTCGATCGGGGAACGCGGTCAGGAACGCGGACACGGCGCCGAGCACGTTGCCGGGCCGGTCGAGCTCGTGGTCCGCGATCGCCGCGAACACCACCACTTCGCCGGGCGTGTGCTCACGCGCGCCGACGTCGTGCACCGGCACGGGCACCACACGCACGATGGGGCCGCCGATGCGTTCGGCGGCAACGCGCGACACGTCGGACGACAGCCACAGCTCGTTCACGCCCGTGCGGTCGTCCGCGGCCGTGGCGTCCAGTGCGACCTCGACGACGAAACGGCCCGAGGGCACTTCATCGTCTGGAGAAGTGCGCACGACGACGGGATAGCCGGCGGACGTCGACACCGGCAGACCGGACGCGCGCGCGGCGGCGAGCATCCGTTCCGCGAGCGGTCCGGAGCCCACGACGGAGACACCGAGCTGGTCGAGCAACGCCGGGCCCTCGGACCGTGGCTGTGGCACGGCGGGCACGGGCAACCGTCCGGACGCGACACCCACACCGGCGCACCACTCGCGCCACGCGTCGGCGTCCGCACCGAACGGCGCGGGGAACTGCTGACGCAACGCCGGGTCGGCGCGCCACACGGCGTCGGCCCAGCGCGTGCCGCCGTGCTCGGTCGGTTCGCACGCCCAGATGAGGAACCCGCCGCCACCGTCCTCGCCGAACGCCGGCGGCGGGGTCGGCACGCAGGCGCGGTAGTCGGCGCGCAGCTCGGACGGGATCTGCGTCCCGTCGATGAGGGCGCCGAACCGGTACGGCACGGGTGCGACGGTCCAGCCGGACCGCACCAGTTCGGCGCGGTAGGCGGTGCAGAGCTCGGCGACCTCGGGGTGTTCCGAGAGCAGCACACGGGGACGTTCGGCGAAGTCGGCGGACAGCAGCCACGGCCGCCGTGGGTCGAACCCGCGGAAGTGGACCGTGAGCAGGTCCTGGCCGACGACGGCCAACGTGCCGGACTCGGTGCGGTGCAGCGGCCGGTCGGCGAGGTTCCACGCCGATAGTCCGACCCGTGCGTCGCGCACGACGTGATGGGGCACGATCGCCGGCATGTCCAACGACCCGAGGTAGGGCTCGGCGCCCTCCCCGACCGCGATGAAACCGGGGTCGAACGCCCCCACCTCGTGCAGCTCGGCGGCACCGGGCTGGAGCCCGTCGGACGGCAACGGCCGCAACGTGCGCGGCAGCAGCACGACCGGTGCGGTGCGCAGCGCCTCCAGCACGAGCTTGGTCAGCGACCCGAACACCTGCACCCACGGGTCGAGGTACAGCACGGGCATGCCCTGCGACAGCAGCGCCTCCAGCAGCCTCGGCAGCATCGCGGCCTTGAGCGCGGGGGCGTCCAGCGACGTCGCGAGCTCGTGCAGCTCGTCCTCGGTCACGCCGATGTCCAGCGGTGTCATCAGGCCGGGCCCGGTGTGCTCCGGCTGGGCGTCCACGACGAGCGCCACGAAGCGCCCCTCGGGGTGTTCGGCCAGGAACGAGCCGGACAGGACCTTGACCGCGGGCAGCTCCGCCGCCGTGGCGACCGTGCAGGCGCAGATCGTCGGCTGGAACTGGGGTACCTCTGTCACGGAGAGCAACGTATCGGCCTCACAGCACGGGAAGAAGAGTGCGCAACTCGTACGGGGTGACGCTTCGACGGTACGCGTCCCACTCCGTCCTCTTGTTGCGCAGGAAGAAGTCGTAGACGTGCTCGCCCAAGGCCTCGGGGAGCAACTCGGAGTTCTCCATCTCGGTGAGCGCCTCGCCGAGGTTCTGGGGCAGGTTGGCGTAGCCGGCGGCACGCCGTTCCCGGTCCGTGAGCGACCAGACGTCGTCCTCGGCGGGCGGCGGCAGCTCGTAGCCCTTCTCGATGCCCTTGAGGCCGGCGGCCAGGATCACCGAGTAGGCGAGGTACGGGTTGCAGGCGGAGTCGAGCGAGCGCACTTCGACGCGACGCGACGACGACTTGCCGGGCGAGTACATCGGCACGCGGACCAATGCGGAGCGGTTGGCGTGACCCCAGCACACGGCCGTGGGTGCCTCGCCGCCGACGATGAGCCGCTTGTAGGAGTTGACCCACTGGTTCGTGACGCCGGAGATCTCGCGCGCGTGCTTGAGGATGCCCGCGACGAACTGCTTGCCGATGTCGGAGAGCTGGTACGGGTCCTCTTCGTCGTAGAAGGCGTTGCGGTCGCCCTCGAACAGCGAGAAGTGCGTGTGCATGCCCGAACCCGGCTGGTCCGTGAACGGCTTGGGCATGAACGAGGCGCGCACGCCCTGCGTGATCGCGACCTCCTTCACCACGTAGCGGAACGTCATGACGTTGTCCGCCATGGTCAGGGCGTCGGCGTAGCGCAGGTCGATCTCCTGCTGGCCGGGCGCGCCCTCGTGGTGGCTGAACTCGACGGAGATGCCCATGGCCTCCAGCGCCTCGATGGCGTGGCGGCGGAAGTGCGTGGCGGTCTCGTGCGAGGTCTGGTCGAAGAAGCCGCCGTTGTCGGCGGGCTCGGGCTCGCCGCCGTGCCCCGGCAGGTCCTTGAGCAGGAAGAACTCGATCTCGGGGTGGACGTAGCAGGTGAAGCCGGCCTCGCTGGCCTTCGAGAGCGTGCGGCGCAGCACGTGGCGCGGGTCGGCCCACGACGGGGAGCCGTCCGGCATGGTGATGTCGCAGTACATCCGCGCCGAGTAGTTGCTGCCGTCCGGGGTCTGCCACGGCAGCACCTGGAAGGTGGACGGGTCGGGCTTCGCCACCATGTCCGACTCGTAGACGCGGGCGAAGCCCTCGATCGCGGAGCCGTCGAAGCCGATGCCCTCGCTGAAGGCGCCCTCGAGCTCGGCCGGTGCGACCGCCACGGACTTCAAGAAGCCCAGGACGTCCGTGAACCAGAGCCGGACGAACCGGATGTCGCGTTCCTCGAGCGTGCGGAGCACGAACTCCTGCTGGCGGTCCATATGCGGCAGCTTAAGGGCTGACGACTCTCTACGATCAACGCATGTCGGCACGTTGGTTGTTGGTTTGCGCACTCGCCCTGCTCACGAGCTGCACGTCCGGTGGAGATCTCCCCGATGGTGCGACCTTGCTCTCCCAGTCGGCCGAGTCGATGCGCTCGGTCAAGACGGTCCACTTCACGATCAAGGTGGACGGCGAGCTCCCGGACGTGCCGGTGAAGGACGCCGACGGCGACCTCACGGCGGCCGGTGACTCGAAGGGCACCGCCAAGGTCACGTTCGGCGGGCAGCTGTTGTCGATCGAGTACGTGCTGACCGGCGGGAACCTGCACTTCAAGGGCCCGACCGGCGGGTTCACCAAGCTGCCGGCGGCGTTCGCGGGGCAGGTGTACGACCCGTCCGCGATCCTGAACCCGGACAAGGGCGTGGCCAAGGTCCTGGCCAGCGCGAAGGACGCGAAGACCAAGTCGTCCGGTGACGTGTCGGTGGTCGAGGCGACGGTGCCGAAGGACGTGGCGGCCGGGCTGGTGCCGGGCATCTCCGCGGACGTGAAGTCGACGTTCTCGATCGACGGCGACAAGAAGCTGAAGAGCGCGTTGTTCGAGCTGCCCGGCGGGCAGAAGGTCGACATCGGACTCACGGACTTCGACAAGGCCGTCACGGTCACGGCTCCTGCGTAATGAGACGAGTCGCTCTCGCCGCGTCCGGCGCGGCCGTGCTGCTGGGGGCCCTCGACGCGTACGTGGTCGTCGGCGTCCTCACGGACATGGTGCGCGATCTCGGCATCGCGGTGAACGAGCTGGAGCAGGCGACGCCGATCGTCACCGGCTACCTGCTCGGGTACGTGGCCGGGATGCCGTTGCTCGGGCAGCTGTCGGACCGGCTGGGACGGCGGTTCGTCCTGCAGGTGTCGTTGCTCGGGTTCCTGGTCGGGTCGGTCGTCACGGCGCTGGCCGGGGACGTGCCGCTGCTCGTGACCGGCCGCGTGGTGCAGGGCCTGGCCGGTGGCGCGCTGCTGCCGGTGACGATGGCCCTGGTCGCGGACCTGTGGGAGGAGAACCGCAGGTCGTCGGCGCTCGGCACGGTGGGCGCGGCGCAGGAGCTCGGGTCCGTGCTCGGCACGCTGTACGGGATCGGGGTCGCGACGCTGTTCAACGCGATGCCGTTGTTCGAGGCGTGGGAGCCGCAGAGCTGGCGTTGGGTGTTCTGGGTCAACGTGCCGTTGGCGGTCATCGCGATGGTGGTCGTGCAACGGACCGTGCCGAACACACGGCGCGAGGTGCGCATCGACGTCGTGGGCGGCGTGTTGCTGGCGCTTGCGTTGTCGTTGTTGGTGGCGGCGCTCTACAACCCGACGCCTGCCGAGGGCGTACTGCCGTCGTGGGGCTGGCCGGCGATCATCGCGGCGTCGGTGGTTCTCGCCGGGTTCTTCGTGTGGGAACGGCGTGCCTCGACGAAGCTGATCGACCCCGAGGGCGTGCAGTGGCGGCCGTTCTGGGCCGTGCTCGGTGTCTCGCTCGCGGCCGGTGCGGCGTTGATGGTGACGCTGGTGGACGTCGAGCTGTTCGCGCAGACAGTGCTGCGCAGGGACTCCGCGGCCGCGGCGACGCTGCTGACGCGGTTCCTGGTCGCGTTGCCCGTCGGCGCCGTGCTGGGCGGCTTCCTCGCGTCGCGGTTCGGCGACCGCTGGGTGTCCTTCGGCGGGCTCGCGCTCGCGTCGGTGTCGTACGTGTTCATCGCGCAGTGGCCCGCGGACGTCAGCGGGTGGGTTCTCACGCGTGACCTGGCCATCGCCGGTTTCGGGCTGGGGCTGGTCATCGCGCCGTTGTCCGGTGCCGTGCTGCGGGTGGTGCCCGCCGTGCGTCACGGCGTGGCGTCGGCGTTCGTCGTCGTCGCGCGCATGACGGGCATGCTCGTCGGCGTGGCGGCGCTGTCCGCGTGGGGACTGCACCGCTTCCGCGAGCTCACGGCAGGCCTGAACACGCCGCTGCCGTTCGGCGTCGAACCCGCTGAGTTCCAGCGGCAGATGGCCGGCTACCAGCGCGCGCTCACCGAGGCGCTGCTCACCGAGTACCACGAGATCTTCCTGATCACGTCGGTGATCTGCGCGCTCGGAGCGCTGGGATCGGTCCTCCTACCGGGCCGTCAGCAGACCGAGTCCGTCTCGGGCAGCCTCAGGTCCACCAGGTAGTTCGTGCCCACCCCGTCCACGCAGCCGATGCCCGCGAGGAACGCCGTGTGCTGGTTGCCGTTGTACGTCAGCAGCCGCGCGCCCAGTGCCTGCGCGAGGTCCACACCGGACTGGTAGGGCGTCGCCGGGTCACCGGTCGTCGACACCACCAGCACCTGCGGCAGGCCCTTCACCGTCGGCGGATGCGGTTCCGACGTGTGGGGGGCCGGCCAGAACGCGCACGGGCCGAGTGCGGTCTCGTCGGTCGGGACGGTGTCGTTGCCCAGCAGTTCCAACAGCCTCCGACGGTTGGACTCCAGGGTGGCGCGGTCCTTGACCGGCGGTTCGTCGACGCAGCGGATGGCCACGAACGCGTCCTGGATGCGGCTGTAGGTGCCGTCCTGGGCGCGGCCGAGGTACTGGTCGGCGAGCTGGAGCAGCGTGGTGCCCCTGTTCTGCCGCAGCTCCTGCAGGCCCTTGAGCGCGGTCTCCCACAGCCGGTCCGTGTACATCGCCTGGATGATGGCGGTGTTCGCGTCCGAGTGGGACAGCTTGCGGTCGCCGACCTGCAGCGGGGCCTTCTTGAGCGGTTCGATCATCTGCCGGAACTTCGACTCCGCGGTCTTGGTGTCCGTGCCGATGGGACAGTCGCGCTGGGCGCACCAGCCCGCGAACCGTTCGAACGACTCCTCGAAGCCCTGCGCCTGACGGGCCGACGCCGCCACCTTGTCGCCGTCGACCTCCACCGCGCCGTCGAGCACCATCGCCCGTACGTTGCGGGGGAACATCTCGGCGTACAACGTGCCGAGACGCGTGCCGTAGGAGTAGCCGAGGTAGCTCAGCTTCTTCTCCCCCAGCGCGGCGCGCAGCACGTCGACGTCGCGGACGACGTCCCTCGTGCCGACGTTGCGCAGCAGGTCGATGCCGCTGCGCTGGGCGCACTTGTCGACGAAGAACTTGTTCTCCGTCTCGACGGCGTTGGCGGTCTCGCCCTTGGGGCGCAGCCTTTGCGCGTCGCGTTCGGCGTCGGTCAGGCACTGCACGCGGGGCTGGCTCGCGCCGACTCCGCGCGGGTCGAAGCCCACCACGTCGAACCGTTTGCCGACCGGGTTGCCCGCCTGCATGTTCGCGACGTGCGCCATGCCGGAACCGCCGGGACCGCCGGGGTTCACCACCAGCGAGCCGACGCGCCGGCCCTGTTCGGTGGCGGGCCTGCGCAGCAGCCCCACCGTGATCGTCCCGATGTCCGGCTTCGCGTAGTCGAGCGGGACCTGCAGGCGCGAGCACTGGATGCCCTCACGCTCGAACAGGGTCTTGCTCTTCGCATCCGTCGCGTAGGGCTGGCACGCGCCCCACGCCAACGTCTGCGCGTAGAAGCGCTCCAGTCCCTTGCGCGCGGCGACGGGCGAGCCGTCGATGCGCGCGAACGACGTGGACGTGCCGAGGACGATGATCAAGGCGAACAGGGCCGCGATGACTCGGGATCGCCTCTTCGTCATTAGGCGCACCGGGTTCCGTCAGCGGGCAGGGTCTGGTCGATCAGGTACTTCACGCCGGCGTCGTCCACGCACTTCTCGCCCTGGAGGAAGACCGTGTGCTGCACGCCTTCGAACGTGAGCAGCCGCGAGTTGAGCGCCTTGGCCAGGTTCACGCCCGCCTGGTACGGCGTGGCGGGGTCCCCGGTCGTGGAGATGACCAGCAGCGGCGGGATGCCGTCGGCCTTGGGCGGTTCGGTGCGGGCCGTCACCGGCACGGGCCAGAACGCGCACGAGTCGAGCGCCGCGCCGGCCGGGTTCCCGTCGTCGAGGAACGGCGCCGCGGCCTTGTAGGCCTTCGCGGACTCCAGCAGCGCGTTCTTGTCCGTGAGGCGCGGGTCGTCGACGCAGTGCACGGCGTTGAACGCGTCCGTGATGGTCGAGTACTGGCCCTGGTCGTCGCGGTCGTAGTAGGCGTCGGCCAGTGCGAGCAGCACCCGGCCCTTGCCGTTCTTCAGCTCCGTGAGGCCGTTGAGCAGGACCGGCCACAGCTGCTCCGAGTACAACGCCTGGATCGTCGCCGTGATGGCGTCGTTGTAGGAGAGCTTGCGGTCGCCCACGACGACCGGCTTCTGGATCAGCGGTGTCGTGAGCTGCCGGAAGCTCGTGTTCGCGTCGTCCGCCAGCGGGCAGTCGCCCTTCTCGCGGCACCACTTCACGAACTCGTCGAACGCCTTCTGGAAACCGGCCGCCTGGGCGACCAGGGACGCGAGCGGGTCCTGAGCAGGGTCGACGGCACCGTCGAGGATGAGCGCGCGCACGTTCTGGGGGAAGGTCTCGGCGTACTCGGTGCCTATGCGGGTGCCGTACGAGTAGCCGACGTAGCTCAGCTTCGCGTCGCCGAGCGCAGAGCGGAGGACATCCATGTCCTTAACTACGTCCCGCGTGCCCAAGTTGGCGAGCATTGATGCACCGAATTTTGTCCCGGCGGCACACTTCTCGGCATACGCCTTGTTCTCTTGCTCCGTTTGGGCGATTCCGGCCGGGCTGGTGTCCAGATCGAGGTCCAGCCGCTCCTCGTCGCGCTCCGGTCCGGTGAGGCACTGGACCGCCGGTTCGCTCGCCCCGATGCCCCGCGGGTCGAACCCGATCAGGTCGAAGCGCTTGCCGAGGTCGGTCTTGCGGTAGTCGGCGACCATGCCCGCGGCGGCCGCCATGCCGGACGCGCCGGGACCGCCGGGGTTGATCAGCAGCGAGCCGATCTTCTGCCCGGTGGCCTTGTACCGCAGGACGCCGATCGTGATCGTGTCGCCGTCGGGCTTGGCGTAGTCGAGCGGGACCTGGGCGCGGGCGCACTCGACGTCGCGCTTGCTGCCGTACGCCTGCCTGCTGGACCCGGTCGTGGCGAAGGAGGCGCACTCCTGCCAGCCGAGCTGCTGGCCGTAGAACTTCTCGAGCCCGGCGGGGACGGTGCCCGCCGGACCGGCCTTCTCGAGGGAGACGCCCGGCTTGGCCCCTCCCTCGATGACCGACGTGCAGGACGCGAGCAGCGGAATGACGAGCAACACGCTCAAGAGACGGACCACAGCCCGATGGTATGGGAGATGATGAGGGCATGCCGCAGCTTCGGATCGCGCTCGCCCAGGTCAACGCCACTGTGGGCGATCTCAAGGGCAACGCTTCGCTGGTCGTGGACTGGACGCGCAAGGCCCGTGAGGGCGGCGCTCACCTCGTCGTCTTCCCGGAGATGGTGCTGACCGGCTACCCGGTCGAGGACCTGGCGATCCGCACGTCGTTCGCCCGCGCGTCCGCCGAGGCGCTGGAGGCGCTGGCGGTGTCGCTGGACTCCGCGGGTCTGGGCGACGTCGCCGCGGTCGTCGGCTACCTGGAGCACGACTCGGTGGGCCCGCGCAACGCGGCGGCCGTGCTGTCCGGCGGACGGGTCGTGGCCCGTCAGTCGAAGCACCACCTGCCCAACTACGGCGTGTTCGACGAGCGGCGCTACTTCAAGCCCGGTTCGTCGCTCGACATCGTGCGGGTCAACGGCGTCGAGGTCGGCATGGTCATCTGCGAGGACCTGTGGCAGGACGGCGGCCCGATCACCGCGCTCGGTGACGCCGGCGTCGACCTCGTGGTCTCGCCGAACGCCTCCCCGTACGAGCGCAAGAAGGACGACCAGCGGCTGCCGCTCGTGGCCCGCCGCGCGGCCGAGGCGCACGCGCCGCTCGCCTACTGCAACCTCGTCGGCGGTCAGGACGAGCTCGTGTTCGACGGCGACTCGCTGGTGGTGGGTGCCGACGGCCAGCTGATCGGCCGCGCGCCGCAGTTCGTCGAGCACCTGATGTTCGTGGACTTCGACCTGCCCGGCGGCGGCACGTATCGAGAGGGCCAGATCGGCGACTTCGCCGTGCGCCGGGTCGTGCTGTCCGAGGCCGTGCCCGCCTACGAACCCCTGCCCGCGCCGCGCGTGTTCGAGCCGCTGTCCGACGAGGCCGAGGTGTGGCACGCGCTCGTGACGGGTCTGCGCGACTACGTGCACAAGAACGGCTTCCGGTCCGTGGTGCTCGGTCTGTCCGGTGGCATCGACTCGGCCGTGGTGGCCGCACTGGCCGTGGACGCGCTCGGCGCCGACTCCGTCTACGGCGTCTCGATGCCGTCGTCCTACTCGTCGGAGCACTCGCGTTCGGACGCCTCGGACATGGCCGTCCGGACCGGTCTGCACTTCACGACCGAACCGATCGGCGCGATGGTCGACGTGTACGTGTCGCAGCTCGGGCTGACCGGCCTGGCCGAGGAGAACATCCAGGCGCGGTGCCGCGGCATGCTGCTGATGGCGCTGTCGAACCAGCACGGCCACCTGGTGCTCGCGACCGGCAACAAGTCCGAGCTCGCCGTCGGCTACTCGACGATCTACGGCGACGCCGTCGGCGGCTACGCGCCGATCAAGGACGTGCTGAAGACGCTGGTCTGGGACCTCGCCCGGTGGCGCAACGCCGAGGCCGAGAAGCGCGGCGAGACCCCGCCGATCCCGGAGAACTCGATCTCCAAGCCCCCGTCGGCCGAGCTGCGCCCCGGCCAGGTCGACTCCGACTCGCTGCCGGACTACGAGCTGCTCGACGACCTGCTCGACGACTACGTCGAGGGCGACCGCGGCTACGACGACCTGCTGGCGGCCGGGTTCGCGCCCGAACTGGTGGACCGCGTGCTGCGGATGGTGGACAAGGCCGAGTACAAGCGTCGGCAGTACCCGCCGGGCACGAAGATCTCGAACAAGGCGTTCGGGCGGGACCGGCGGCTGCCGATCACCAACGGGTGGCGCGAGGGCTGACGCCGCCCCCACCTGCAGGAGTGGAGTCTGCTCCACCGCGCGTCCGCACCCCGCCCGGATACGTTTTCACCATGAAACGGATCTGGGCGGCGTTCGTCTACCTGGCGTCGGGGCTGCTGACGGCCATCGCGACGTGGCTCGCGGTCGGCGTCATGCTGCTGTCCGTCGTCATCCTGCCGTTGCTGCCGATCACCGCGCCGTACATCCGCCGCATCGTCGACCTCGACCGGCGGCGGCTCGCCCGCTACGCCGGGGTCGACCTCCCCTCGCCGCCGCCGCTCGACGGGCCGTGGCTGCACCGGGCCCAACGGGTGCTGGCCGACCCGGACAGCCGGCGGGACGGGATCTGGCTGATCACGCACGCCCTGTACGGCACGGCGTTCGGGGCGCTCGCCATCGGTCTCGTCGGGCCGCTCGTGCAGCAGCCGGTCGTGCTGCTGTTCTGGTGGGTGTTCCCCGGCGGCAACGAGAACTCGTTCGGCCTGCACGTCGACTCGTGGCCGAAGGCCCTGCTGAGCCTGCCGATCGGGATCGTGCTCGCGCTCGTCGTCACGCAGCTGCCGCGGCTCGCCGACCTCGACGCGAAGTGGGCGGAGAAGCTGCTGTCGCCGCCGAAGGCCTCGCTGGAGAAGCGGCTGGCCGAGGTCGTCGCCACGCGGGCCGCGGCGTTGCAGGCGCACGGGGCCGAGCTGCGGCGCATCGAGCGGAACCTGCACGACGGGACGCAGAACAAGCTGGTCGGCGTCGTGATGATGCTCGGCATCGCGGAACGGACGCTCAAGCAGAACCCCGACAACGCGTTGCAGGCGTTGCTGCGGGCGCAGGACGCGGCCGGGGACGCCCTGGAGGAGCTCAGGAACGTCGTGCGGAGCATCCACCCGCCGGTGCTGGAGGACCTGGGGCTCGACGGCGCGATCCAGGCGCTCGCCGCGCGGTGCCCGGTGCCGTGCGTGCTCACCGCCGAGCACCTGGGACGGTTGCCGGCGGCGGTGGAGGCGGCCGCGTACTTCGCGGTGGCCGAGGCGCTGACGAACGTGGCCAAGCACAGCGGTGCCCGGCACGCGTGGGTCAGTCTCGGCGTCGACGACGACAGGCTCGTGGTCGTGGTCCACGACGACGGCAAGGGCGGCGCCGACGAGAACCGGGGAACCGGACTCGACGGCATCCGCGGCAGGGTCGGCGCGCTCGACGGCACCGCGGACGTGAGCAGTCCCGAGGGCGGCCCCACCGTGCTCACCGTCTCGCTACCGATGGGAAAGTGACCTCATGCGCATCGTGATCGCCGAAGACGACGCCCTGCTCCGCGAAGGGCTGACGTTGTTGCTGCGCAACGAAGGCATCGAGGTCGCCGCGGCGACCGACAACCCGGACGACTTCCTGGTGGCCGTCGCCGAGCACGAGCCGGACATCGCCGTCGTCGACGTGCGGATGCCGCCGACGTTCACCGACGAGGGCCTGAAGGCCGCCGTCGAGGCGCGCCGCAGGCACCCGAAGCTCGCCGTGCTGGTGCTCAGCGCGTGGGTCGAGCAGAGCTACGCGCACGAGCTGCTCGCCGGCACCAACGGAGGCGTCGGCTACCTGCTCAAGGAACGCGTCGGCAAGGTCGCGGACTTCCTCGACTCGCTGCACCGAGTCGCGAACGGCGGCACGGCGCTCGACCCCGAGGTCGTGTCGCAGCTGCTGGTGCGGCGCAAGGCCGACGACGCGCTCAGCGTGCTGTCACCGCGGGAGCGCGAAGTCCTCGGCCTGATGGCGGAAGGCCTGTCGAACACCGCCATCGGCGAGAAGCTCGTGCTCAGCGCGGGCGCCGTGCACAAGCACATCGGCAACGTCTTCCTGAAGCTCGGCCTCAACAGCGAGGACGGGTCGGGGGACCGCCGGGTGCAGGCCGTGCTGGCGTACCTGGATCACTGAGGCAGCGGCGGCGCCCAAACCAGGCGCCGGATCAGGCAGAACGGGTGCCCGGCCGGGTCGGCGTAGACGTCGCCGCCGAGGCTCACGGCCCCCAGCGCCACCACGCGCGGCCCGGCCTCCGCCGGGTCTTCGACCATGACGTCGAGGTGGAACTGCTGCGGCACGTCCGGGTCGGGCCAGGTGGGCGGCCGGTGGCCGGGCGCCCGCTGGAAGGCCAGGCCGGACGACGTGTCGTCGTCGGCGACCACCACCCAGTCGTCGCTGCGGTAGGTGATCGGCTGCCCGAGCAGCGCCGAGTAGAACGCGGCCAGAGCGGCCGGGTCGGGGCAGTCCAGGACCACGTGGTGCCGGCGCCCGATCATTGGGGCCGCACGAACGGGAACAGCACGGTCTTCACAGGAGGCCGTGCTTCCGCGCATATGCGGGAAACCCTGGTCCTGTGCACGGAAGTCTCATGTCGCTACCGCGCAGCATGTCGATGATGTTGCCCGCGCCCGTCTCGGTCAGCTTGCCGTCACGGCACGACTGAGCGAGCAACCAGATGGTGCCGTGAACCTCAAGACCGTGCGCACGCGCCACCTTGGTCGCTTTGCTGTCATCTGTCAGCGCTACGCCGTCGAGCAGCTCGCTGGCCGCGAACACGCTTGCTTCACCGTGGTCGCGATCGGACGTACCGATCGCCCGCGACCACTTCCTGAAGAGAAGTATCGAGTGGATTTCGTCCAGCGCTTCGACGTGCAGCCACGGAAGGTCGAGAGCATTGCGGAGAAGTGGGTAGTTCTCCGCACCACGGCTGATTTCGTCTTTGACAATCACCGTGGTCCAGCAGTCCCGGCTGCTCAGAAGATCGCCCAGCACGTCAAGCCGTTCGATCAAGGCGAAGTGCGTCAGGCACATGGTGTCCAAGACCAGCGGCGAGTTGCGCGTCATGGCGCCACTTCGTCATCGGAGGCTATTGGCAGGTCGTTCTCCACGACCTGCCCGTGCATGAGTTCCACCACGCGCGATGATGTCAGCAGGTTTCGCTTGTACGCCTCCATTACGGCCTTGGCGTAGTCACGAGGAACTCGGATGGCATCGAGGTCAGGTTGAGGAGCCCAACCGACCGCGTCCATCAACTCGGCTTTGGTCGGTGTCCGCTGCCGCCACAGCCGCCCCTCACCCGCGTCGATGATCTCGACCAGCTGCGCCTGGCGAATCGCCAGTGACCACGAGGTGCGGTACCGGGCCGCCAACTCGACGAGATCCTGCCGACCGTTCGCCTTGGCCACCACGTCGGAGGGCAACAGCAACTCAGCTGCGAACGCGTCGACCACCGCTTCCCGGTCGCGAAGAGACGCGTGGACTCCAATGTCGTTGGAGTAGGGATCTCCGAGCACCATGTGTCCGAGCTCGTGCGCCGCAGTCGCTCGACGGCGGCCGGGATCGGTGGAGGAACTGACCACCGCCACGGCGAGTTCGTCGTCGACCACCATCGACGCGCCGTCACCTCGCAGATCGGCGACGAGAACGAACTGTCCCTGCCGTTCGCAGAGGTCCATCAACGTCTCGATCGGCTCCAGGCCCAGGCCCGCATCCCGTCTGATCTCCAACGCGACACGCCTCGCATCGTCTTCGGCCGCAACGGCACCCTGGCAGCGGTGCGGTTCGCGGGGTGCCAGCGTGCCCAGGTCGATGAGTTGCCGGACATCTCGCGCCCACGCCTCCAGACGGGCTTCCAGGCGATACGCCTGCCTGCCCGCGTCCGTGGCGGTGTCCTCGCTCAGTTCGGCGCGCCTGGACAACACCGCGGGAGCGGTGTGGAGGAAATAGTCCAGAGGAACGTCCAGCGCGGCCGCGAGCTTGGTCAACTCGAGGGCGTCCACCTTCCGCGTGCCTGCCTCGATCTTCGCGATCATGGTCCGATCGAGCATCAGGGCCGCACCGAGCTCTGCCTGGGAGAGACCAGCACCGATTCGGGCATCGCGCACGCGCTCGCCCACCTGGCTCCACCCTCGCACCTCGGTCATGGTGCGATTTTCGCACATGTTGATAGCTGTGTCACAGTTGGCCAAGAATCTTGACTGATGTGGTGACTCTCAGGTCGGCCGCACGAACGGGAACAGCACGGTCTGCCGGATCGACGTACCGGTCAGCATCATCAGCAACCGGTCGACGCCCATACCGAGCCCGCCGGTCGGTGGCATGCCGTGCTCCAGCGCCCGCAGGAAGTCCTCGTCCAGCTCCATCGCCTCGACGTCACCGGACGCGGCCTTCAGCGACTGCGCCTCCAGCCGTCGCCGCTGTTCGAGCGGGTCCGTCAGCTCCGAGTAGGCCGTGCCGATCTCCGCGCCGAACGCCACCAGGTCCCAGCGTTCCGCCAGCCGCGGGTCGACGCGGTGCTGCCGGGTCAGCGGGGACACCGAGGTCGGGAAGTCGGTGTAGAAGGTCGGCCCGACGGTCGAGGCCTCGACGAACGAGTCGTACGCCTCCTGCACCAGCTGCCCGTGGTCCCAGTCGTCGTTGATCTCGACCCCGCGCGCCGACAGCAGCGACCGCAGCTCCGCGACGGAGGTGTCCGGCGTGACGGACGCGTCCAAAGCCGACGACACCGCCGTGTAGACCGGGATCACCGGCCACTCCCCCGAGATGTCGAAGACGCCGTCCGGCCGTTGCGCGACCTCGGCGCCGAACGCCTCACGCGCCGCGTGCTGGATCAGCGTGCGCACCAGGTCGAGCATGACCCGGTAGTCCGCGTAGGACTGGTAGGCCTCCAGCATCGTGAACTCGGGGTTGTGGGTGGCGTCCGCGCCCTCGTTGCGGAAGTTGCGGTTCAGCTCGAAGACCCGGTCCACGCCCGCGACGCACAGCCGTTTCAGGTACAGCTCCGGCGCGATCCGCAGGTACATGCGCATGTCGTAGGCGTTGATGTGCGTGACGAACGGACGGGCGTTCGCGCCGCCGTGCACCGCCTGCAGCATCGGCGTCTCGACTTCCAGGTACGAGTGCGCGTGCAGGAACTCCCGCACGCTGCGGATCACGTCGCTGCGCAGCTTCAGCAACGCCGCCGAGTCGGCGTTCACCACCAGGTCGAGGTAGCGCTGGCGGACGCGCGCCTCCGGGTCGGTGAAGCCCTTCCGCTTGTCCGGCAACGGGTGCAGGCACTTCGCCGTCATCGTCCACGACGACACCAGCACGGAGATCTCGCCGTGGTCGGACTTGACGACCTGCCCGGTCACGCCGACGTGGTCGCCGAGGTCGACGTCGGACTTCCACGACGCCAGCGCGTCGCCCAGCGAGTCCACCGACAGCATCAGCTGGATCTCGCCGCCGAAGTCCCGGATGCGCGCGAAGCAGAGCTTGCCCATCTCCCGCAGCGCGACCACGCGCCCGGTGACCGACACGTCCTCGCCGAAGCGTTCCCGTGCGGCGGCGAGGAGGTCCGTGCGCTCGAAGCCCACCGGGTAGGGGTCGACGCCCTCGGACATCAGCCGTTCGACCTTCGCGATCCGCACCCGGACCTGCTCCGGCCGCCGCACGGCCTTCGGTTCGACCCGGATCGCGTCGATCTCGGCGACCTTGGCCGCGAAGTCGTCGCTGACGTCCGTCTTCTGCAACGCCCGCTTGCGCAGCGACCGCAGCGAGGGCACGAAGCCCTCCGCGATCCCGGCGGCGATGCTAACCCGCGGCAACGACCGCGACCGCTCGTAGCAGAAGAACCGCGGTTCCCAGTCCGGCAGGTACTTGGCGTTCGACCGGTAGAGCGACTCCAGCTGGAAGAACCGCGACGCGAGCGACAGCACGCTCCGCCACGCCCGCAGCACCGGTCCGGCGCCGATCTTCTCGCCCTCCTCGAACACCGCGCGGAACATCGCGAAGTTCAACGAGATCCGCTGCACGCCGAGGTGCCCGGCGGCGCCCGCGAGCTGGGCGACCATGTACTCGTTCAGGCCGTTCTCCGCCGCCCGGTCGCGGCGCATCAGGTCGAGCGACACGCCCCGACGCCCCCACGGCACGAACGACAGCAGTCCGCGCAACGCGCCCGAGGCGTCGTAGGCCTCGACCATCACGCACCGGCCGTCGCTCGGATCTCCCAGGCGCCCCAACGCCATCGAGAACCCGCGTTCGGTCTCGGCGCCGCGCCACGCCTCCGCGCGGTCCAGGATGGACGCCATCTCGTCCGGCGCGATCTCGCTGTGCCGGCGGACGAGCGTGGTGTACCCGGCGCGTTCGACGCGGGACACGGCCTGGCGCAGCCCGCGCCGTTCCGGACCGGCGAGGTTGAACTCGCGGACGTCGAGGATCGCCTCGTCGCCGATCTCCAGCGCCTTGAGGCCCGCGTCGGAGTAGACCTGCGCGCCGCGTTCGGACGCGCCGAGCACGCCCGGCATCCAGCCGTAGGTCCGCGCCTCGGACAGCCACGCCAGCACGGCCTCGGGCCAGGCCTCCTCGTCGCCGATCGGGTCGGCCGACGCCAGCGTGACGCCGCCGATCACCCGGTAGGTCAGCGCCGCCCGGCCGGACGCCGCGAAGACCACGCTCTTGTCGCGCCGCGTCGCGAAGTAGCCCAGCGAGTCCGGTTCGCCGTCGGCCGCGAGCAGCCTGCGCACCTCGAGCTCCTGGTCGCCGGTGATCATGCTCTGGGTGCGGACGCCGCGGAAGAACAGGTACAGGGCGCGGATCGCGACGAGCGTGCCCAGCAGACCCAGCACGACGCTGAGCCACTGCGGGCCCTCGGGGATGTCGAGCCTGCCCAGCCGGACGACCTCACCCGTCGCCTGGTTCGCCGCCCACGCGAGCTTGTCGGTCTGCTCGACGAGCCTGCCCGGGAAGAACTCGGTGAGGCCCCACCCGAGCGCGACCAGCGCGATCATGCCCGCCACGAACGACGCAAGCGCTTGCTTCCACGCGCCGCGCGGCAGCCGGGCGGGGAACGCCTCCCGCACCGCGACGAGCAGCACCACGAACAGCACCGACGTCGTCACGCCGACACCGAGGAACGCCCAGTGCGGTTTCTCGCCGGGGTCCAGGATTTCTTCAGGTGCCAGGGCCAGGATGACCATGATGAAGCCGACCAGTGCCAGGCCGATGACCTGGAACAGCAGCAGCGCCCACAGCGCCGCCCGCTTGTGCCTTCTTAGGGCGGCGCCGAGCACGAAGAACACCATGGCGATGAAGAGGTTGCCGTCGATCGGCAGGCCGAAGAAGAACCCGATGCCGTCCGCGACGTCGGTGAACCAGCCGTCCTCCGGCAGGATCACCCGCAACAGCGACAGCACGCCCGCCAGCTGCACGATCGTCGCGATCGTGCCCGCGGTCTTCCACTTCCACGCCGGTGCCACATCAACTCCCGAGGTCGGCCGATGTCAGCCATGATTCCGTCTTCGGCTGGACGGGTGCATGTCGCGTCCTCCGGGCGTGTCGAACACCCCGTCGTCGTCCTGAGTTCGGGCCTCGGCGGCGCGTGGTTCGACTGGGACCGAACCATCAGGCTGCTCGAACCGCACGCGCGGGTGGTCGTGTTCGACCGGCCCGGCCTGGGTCTGAGCGGTCCCGCCCACCGCGGGCCGTCGCTGGCGCGCGAGGTCGCCGTCCTCGACGCCGTGCTGCGCGGCGTCCCGGAGGCGGTCCTCGTCGGGCACTCGATGGCGTCCCTGCACGTCGAGGCCTACGCGCGGCTGCGGCCGCACCGGGTCGCCGGGGTCGTGCTGCTCGACCCGGACACCGAGACGCCGGGCGCCGGAGCGCCGTTCGACGTGCCGGCGGTGGTCGCGCAGGGCATGCGGGCGTTCGGCAGCCGCTGGCTCGGCGCCCGCGTCACGCGCCGGTTCGGGCACTCGTTCCGCAACCTGCTGACCGCCGCCTCGACGCTGGGGGTGACCGACCCCGCGCCCGCCGACCTGGTCGAGCTCGTCTACCGGCGGCCCGGCGTCGGGCGGGCCGCGCTGTGGGAGCTCGCCTCGTACCCCGGTCAGGTGGCGACGCTGGAACGGCTGCGGAGGCGCCGCTCGTTCCCCCGCGTGCCGTTCCTGGTGCTCACGGCCGGGCGGAAGATCTGGCCGGAACACCGCTCGTTGGCCGCTCTCGTGCCGTGGGGGCGCAACGTGCCGGTGCCCGGCAGCCGGCACATGATCCAGATGGACCGGCCCGACGCCGTGGTGATGGCTGTGCGCGAGGTGCTGAAAGGACTGCCCGAATCGGTGCAGTGACGCACATCCGTTGTGAGGCCCGCCGCATCCGGTGCGCACCGGTGGCGAACGGTGCCACTCTGGTGCTCGGCAACCGTGCACCAAGCGCCCGGGGACCCGCCTAGGTGGGCCTCGAGGAAAGGAACGGTCGACGATGACCACTGCCGAAGTTTCCGCGCCCTACGGCTCCGGAGCGGGCCAGAAGCCCCCGGCCAAGCGCGTCCGCGTCCACCACCTCCGCGAGATGAAGGAACGCGGCGAAGCGTGGCCCATGCTCACCTCGTACGACACGTTCACCGCCTCGATCTTCGACGAGGCCGGCATCCCCGTCCTGCTGGTCGGTGACTCGGCGGCGAACACCGTCTACGGGCACGACTCCTCGCTGCCGGTCACGGTGGACGAGCTCGTCCCGCTGGTCCGCGCGGTCACGCGGTCGGTCAAGCGCTCCCTCGTCGTCGCCGACCTGCCGTTCGGCTCCTACCAGGTGTCGGTGGAGCAGGCCGTCGCGACGGCCGTCCGGTTCATGAAGGAAGGCCAGGCGCACGCGGTCAAGCTGGAGGGCGGCGCCTACTTCGCGCCGCACATCCGCGCGATCACCGCCGCGGGCATCCCGGTCATGGCGCACATCGGCTTCACGCCGCAGTCCGAGCACCAGCTCGGCGGCTACCGCGTGCAGGGCCGCCACGAGAACCACGACGTCGTGCTCCAGGACGCGCTGGCGGTGCAGGAGGCGGGCGCGTTCGCGGTCGTGCTGGAGATGGTGACCGCCGAGGTCGCGAAGCAGATCACGCACGACCTCGTCATCCCGACCGTGGGCATCGGCGCCGGTCCGGACACCGACGCCCAGGTGCTGGTGTGGCAGGACATGATGGGCCTGAACCGCGGCAGGGCGCCCAAGTTCGTCAAGCGCTACGCGGACATCGGCAACATCATGCTCGGCGCGGCGACGGAGTTCGCCAACGAGGTGCGCGGGCAGCAGTTCCCCGGTCCCGAGCACACCTTCCACTGATCGTCCGTCACGGGCGGGTCCAGACCTCCGGGTCCGGGCCCGCCGGCACGATCCCGGTCGGGTTGATGCCGTGGTGCGTGACGTAGTAGTGGCGCTTGATGTGGTCCCAGTCCACCGTGTCGCCGAACTGCGCGTAGAGGCGTTTCGCGTACGCCCACAGGTTCGGCATCTCCGTCAGCTTGTTCCGGTTGCACTTGAAGTGGCCGTGGTAGACCGCGTCGAACCGGACGAGCGTCGTCCACAACCGGATGTCGGCCTCGGTGAGCTGCTCCCCCACCAGGAACTCGTGCTCACGCAGATGAGCTTCGATCCGGTCGAGCTCGGCGAACAGCGCGGTGTACGCCTCCTCGTAGGCCTCCTGGGACGTGGCGAACCCGGCCTTGTAGACGCCGTTGTTGACGTGCTGGAAGATCGGCTCGATCCAGGCGTCGACCTCCTCGCGCAGGTGCTCCGGGTAGAGGGTGCTCTCCGGGCGCCACCTCAGGCTGAAGTCGAGGGTGAGCTGCGGGTAGTCGTTCGTGACGACCTCGCCGGTCGTGGTGTCGACCAGGGCCGGCACGGTGACGCGGCCGTCGTAGTGCGGGTCGGCCTTGGTGTAGGCCTGTTCCAGGAAGTCGATGCCGAGGACCGGGTCGGTCGTCGGGAAGCGCCAGCCGCGGTCGTCCCGGATGGGGTCGACGACGGCGAGCGAGATGTCCTCCTCGAGGTTCAGCAGCTTGCGGACGATCACCGCCCGGTGCGCCCACGGGCAGGCGAGGCTGACCACGAGCCGGTAGCGGCCGGGCTCGGGTTCCGGACGTGCGGTGAAGCGGTTGGCCTGCCGGACGAACGCGCCGGTGGCCGACGTCTCCTTCGTGAACTGGGCCATGTGTCCGACGATAGGCCCATGTACCCGGAGATCGAGCCCCACGCGTCAGGTCACCTGGACACCGGTGACGGCAACCTCGTGTACTGGGAGGAGTGCGGCAACCCCGGCGGCAAACCCGTCGTGTTCCTGCACGGAGGCCCCGGCGGCGGCTGCTCGCCGTCGCACCGCAGGCTGTTCGACCCGTCCGCCTACCGCATCGTCCTGTTCGACCAGCGCGGCTGCGGACGGTCGTTGCCGCACGCCTCGACGACGGGCGACCTGTCGTCGAACACGACCTGGCACCTCGTCGACGACATGGAACGGCTGCGCGCGTCCCTGGGCATCGATCGGTGGCAGGTGTTCGGCGGCTCCTGGGGCTCGACGCTCGCCCTCGCGTACGCCGAGAAGCACCCGGGCCGCGTCTCCGAACTGGTGCTGCGCGGCATCTTCACGCTGCGCGAGTCCGAACTGGACTGGTACTACCGCGGTGGGACGGCGAACATCTTCCCCGACCTGTGGGAGAAGTTCCTGGCACCGATCGCCGGCATGGACGGCGACCCGGTCGAGCTGTACGCGAAGCTGCTGGCCGACCCGGACCCCGAGGTGCACGGACCGGCGGCCGTCGCGTGGAGCACGTGGGAGGGCGCGACCGTGACGCTGCTGCCCCGCCCGGAGCTGGTGGCGGAGTTCGCCGTGCCGGAGTACGCGCTCGCGTTCGCGCGCATCGAGAACCACTACTTCGTCCACCACGGCTGGCTGGACGAGGGCCAGCTGATCCGGGACGCCGGGCGGCTGAAGGACATCCCCGGCGTGATCGTGCAGGGCCGCTATGACATGGCCACGCCCGTGGTCTCGGCGTGGGACCTGCACAAGGCGTGGCCCGGCTCGGAGCTGGTGATCGTGCCGGACGCCGGGCACGCCTACGACGAGCCCGGCGTCCTGTCCGCGCTGCTGGCGGCGACGGACCGGTTCCGCGACTAGCGCAAGCCGACCCACTTCGCGCCGGCCGTGGTGCAGGTCGCGACCGTCACCGACGAGGTGAGGCACTTGTTGGTGCCCACGTTGCGGAACTGGAAGGCCGACCCGCTCGGTACCCGGCGCCAACGCTGGTTGGCGCCGGACCCGCACGCCTGGCCGAGCACGTCACCCGCGCTGGTGGCGGACAGGCACCTGTCGGTGGCGATGTTGTGCGGCCAGTCGACACCGCCGCTGATCGGCACGATCCACCGCTGCTGGTCGGACACCTCGTTGCACGGCCTGAGCACCACGTCGGAGCCGATGTCGGCGAGGCACGACGTGGTGCCGGCGAGCTGGTAGACGACCACCGGTTCGGCGTAGGCCGGGAGGGCGGTGAGCGCGGTGGCTGCTGCGGCTGTCGCGATGATCGCGGCTAGTTTCCCCATGGGCGAGGATCTTGGCAGCGCACTCGGCCCGGCGAATCCACCTGGGGTTGGTCAACCCTGGCCGTAGCCCAGCGCCCTCGACAGGCTCTCGCGCGCCTCCACGAGTGACGGCCCGTACCAGGTCAGGTGCCTGCCGTTGACCAGCGCGTACGGCAGCCCGGGAAAGCTCTCCGGCCCGTCCTCGTGCGTGAACAGGTACGGCTCGTCCGGCAGCACGACGAGGTCGGGCCGCCGGTCGTTGATCTCCTGCAGCCCCGGCCGCGGGTACCGCTCCTCGTCGGACGCGTAGACGTTCTCGATCCCCAGCCGCCGCAACACGTCGGTGGCGAAGGTGTCCCGCCCGACGACCACCCACGGCCGCCGCCACACGGGAACCACCGCCGTGAGCGTCGGGGCCTTCGTCTCCCGCCACAGCTCTTCCGCCCGCACGAGCCACTCGGGTTCGAGGTCCCACGCGAGCCCGAACAGCCGCCGCAACGACCGCAACGCCATCGGCACGGTGGCGGGCGCCTCGGTCACCCAGACCCGGACCCCGTTGGCGCGCAAACGTTCCACGTCCTCCGGCCGGTTCTCCTCGGAGTTGGCGACGACGAGGTCCGGCTCCAACGCCAGCACCTTGTCGACGTCCGGGTACTTGGACCCACCCACTCGCGCAACGTCCAAACCGGACGGATGGGTGCAGTAGTCCGTGGCCCCTGCCAACGCCCCCGGCACGCTGACCGCGACGGCCTCGGTGATGGACGGCACCAGGCTGACCACCCGCTCGGGCCGGTCCAGCGGCACCGGCTCACCGAGGTCGTCGACGGGGAGCATCAGACGCCCGTGATCTTCAGTCCGGCGTGCGCCTTGTACCGGCGGTTGATGGCGATGAGGTTGGCCGTGAACGCCTCGACCTGGTGAGCGTTGCGCAACCGCCCGCCGTAGACCCCGCGGAACCCGGGCACCAGCTCGGCCAGCTCGCGAACGGTGTCCGTGGCCTCGCGGTCGTCCCCGAGCACCAGCACGTCCATGTCCACTTCGGACACGCTCAGGTCGGCCAGCAGCACGGCCGACACGTGGTGGAACGCGGCGGTGACCCGCGACTCGGGCAGCAACAGCTCAGCCTGCTGAGCCGCACTCCCCTCCACGACGGGCAGCGCGAACGGCCCCTGCTTGTCGAACCCGAGCGGGTTGACGCAGTCGATGACGATCTTCCCGGCCAACTGGTCCCGCAACGATCCGAGCAGGTCACCGTGCCCGTCCCACGGCACGGCGACGAGCACGATGTCGGAGTCGGCGGCGCAGTCGGAGTTGTCAGCCCCCCGAACATCACCACCGGCAACCGAGACGATCTCCTTGGCCGCCAGCTCAGCCCGCTCGGCACTGCGCGAGCCGATGATCACCTTGATGCCCGCCTTGGCCCACCGGATGGCGAGCCCCTTGCCCTGCGCACCGGTACCACCCAGGACGCCGACGGTGAGGTCACGAATCTCAGTCACCCCTGCATCCTCACACGAAGACCAGGACACGGGAGGACCAACGTGACCTTGCGCTCGAAGAACCAGCGACAAGAGGCAGTTGATCGAGGGCCAACGGCCCGAGCAGTCCGGAGCGACGCTCCGCCTCCGAGTCGATGCGGCGGGCATTTTTGCGGATGGCCCGCGAATAGTGTGCCAGTGCCCAATACATCCCGCTGCGTGTAATCTCTCCCGTTTGCGAATGGATCGTGACGATTCCACCGCACGGG
>NZ_DASVFL010000081.1:0-3591 GCF_036380075.1 Lentzea sp.
GCAGTGCTGACGCGTTTGCCGCGCCCAGGGGGATAGGTCAAGCCGACACGCTTTTCGTCGGCTTGACCTATCCCCCTGGGTGTGGCTGCCTCGAGCACTGCTCGTGACGGGACCACCCCACGCAATCTCGCAACCACCAACGCAACAGCAAGCCGCCCAACGAAACAGGCGTGCCATCTACCTGCGTGCGGCGCCGGCCCGGTCTTTGATCAGTTGGCGGGGTCCGGGGCGGAGCCCCGCGCTTGAAACAGGCACGGAACCGCCAGAAGGAACCACCCAACCCAGCACCCGCACCCCCAGGCGAAAACACCCCGAAACGCAACCACCGTCACACCCGAGAACCGCTCGTCCCCACACTTGGCAGATGCCACATCCCAACCGGATCTGGCACGCTAGGTGACGTGTTGAGGCTGGCCGGAGCGCGCGTGCTCGACGAGCGCGACCTGATCGACGTACGCGAGGTCTTCGACAAAGACCCCGTGGCCGCCTGCATGGTCGCGGCAAGGGTGGAAGTGGCCGGCGTGGACCCGTGGCGCCTGGGCGGCGAGATGTGGGGCAGCGACTCGAAGCCGATCAGGGGCAAGGTCGACGGCCTCTGCTTCTCGGGCCCGAACCTGATCCCGCTCAAGGGCTCCCCGGCCGCCATGCGCATGTTCGCGGACCGGGCGCGCCGCCGGGGCCGCATGTGCTCCAGCCTGGTGGGCCCGGCCGAGCAGGTCCTCGCCCTCTGGGAGGAGCTCCGGCCGGACTGGGGCCCGGCCAGGGAGGTCAGGGCGGACCAGCCGCTGATGGCGATCGGCCAGAGCCCGAAGATCACCCCGGACCCGCTGGTCAGGCAGGTCCGGCCGAGCGAGCTGGGCCGCTACCTCCCGGCCGCGATCAGCATGTTCGTCGAGGAGGTCGGCATCGACCCGTGCGCGGAGGACGGCGGCGCCGGCTACCGGGCCAGGGTCAGCGAGCTGATCGCCGCGGGCAGGGCGTTCGCCCGGTTCGAGAACGGTGAGGTCGTCTTCAAGGCCGAGATCGGCGCCATGTCCAGCAAGGTCGGCCAGATCCAGGGCGTCTGGGTGCGGCCGGACCGGCGGGGCGAGGGCATCGGCACCGCGGGCACGGCGGCGGTCGCCGACCGGCTGACCAGGGTGCTCAACCGCACGGCGAGCCTCTACGTGAACGGGTACAACCACGTCGCGCAGGCCGCCTACCGGAAAATCGGGTTCGAACAAGTCGGGCAGTACGCCACCGTCCTCTTCTGAGCGGGCATACTCGCGCGAGTGCGCCTTCTCGCGACGATCACGGTGGTGCTGGTGACGGTGAGCGGCTGTGGGCTGTTCACGTCGGAACCGGGGGCTCCGGAGATCACCAACGACTTCCTGGCGAAGCTCGCGTCCGGTGACGTGCAGGGTGCCGCCGGGATGACCGACAACCCGAACGACGCCAAGGAGACCCTGGAGAAGTTCCGGAACGCGCTCAAGCCCGAGGGGCTCACCAGCAAGGTCGACCAGATCCGCAAGAACGGCGAGACGGCCTCCGAGGCGAGCGTCACGCTCGACTGGGACCTCGGCAAGAGCCGCCACTGGACGTACTCGACGAAGTTCGACGTCCGGCAGGAGTCCGACACCTGGAAGGTGCACTGGCAGTCGTCGCTGGCGCACCCGAAGCTCGCACCGCAGCAGTCCATCCGGCTCACCGAGCTCAAACCCGACCCCGCGCCGGTGCTCGACCGCGACGGCACGCCGTTGCTGGCGCCCGAACGCGTCGTGTCGGTGCTGCTCGTGGCGAAGGAGGCCGGTGACGTCGCGGCCGTCACGAAGACGCTCGCCGACGCGCTGAACCCGTTCGACAAGGCCATCACCCAGCAGACCATCGCCGACGGCGTCGCCAAGACCCCCGAGGGCCAGGCCTACCAGGTGGCGGCGCTGCGCGACCCCGACTACCAGACGGTCAAGCCGAAGATCTACGAGCTGCCCGGCGTGCGGTTCAGCTCGCAGACGTCGCTGCTCGCGCCGAGCCGCACCTTCGGCTCCCAGGTGCTGCCGGCCGTGCGCAAGCTCGTCGAGAACGACGTGGCGGGCGGCGCCGGTTTCCGCATCGCCACGGTCGACGCGCAGGGCACCGAGATCGACGAGCTGCACTCCAAGGCGCCCGAACCGGCCAAGGCCGTGAACGTGGCGCTGTCCCGCGCGGTCCAGACCGCCGCCGAGGACGCCGTCGAGCCCGTGCAGCAGCCGACGATCCTGGTGGCGATCCAGCCGTCCACGGGCGACATCCTGGCCGTCGCGCAGAACGACCCGGCCGACGCGCAGGGCGCGCTGGCGCTGACCGGCAGCTTCCCGCCGGGTTCGACGATGAAGGCGGTCAGCGCGCTGGCCGCGATCCAGTCCGGCAAGGTCACCGCCGACACCCCGCTGCCGTGCCCCGGCAAGACCACCATCGACGGACGGCGGATCGTGCCGAACTCCAGCGAGTTCGACAAGGGCACCATCCCGCTGCGGTCGGCGTTCGCGTTCTCCTGCAACACCACGTTCGCCCAGCTCGCCGTCGACATGCCGGCCGACCTGCTCCCCAACTCGGCGCTGTCGCTGGGGCTCGGCGTCGACTTCGACATCGCCGGCCTGACGACGATCACCGGGTCCGTGCCGGCCGCGACCGACGTCGTGGAACGGGCGGAGGACGCGTTCGGCCAGGGCAAGGTGCTCGCGTCGCCGTTCGGCATGGCGCTGGTCGGGGCGTCCATCGCCAAGGGCTCGATGCCGGTGCCGCAGCTGGTGCGCGGCAAGGAGACCAAGGCGGACAAACAGCCGGCGCCCCCGCCCGCCGCCGCGCTCGACCCGGTGCGCCAGATGATGCGCGAGGTCGTCGACTACGGCACTGCACCACAGCTCAAGCCGTACGGAGACGTCCGCGGGAAGACTGGTACCGCACAGTTCGGTGACGGCGTGCACTCACACGGGTGGTTCATGGGCTATCGCGGCGATCTCGCGTTCGCGACGCTCGTGCTCAGCGGAGAGACTTCCACTCCGGCCGTGGAGGTGGCGGCGAGGTTCCTCAAGGCGGTGCCGTGATGAGCGAGAACAGGGATCTGACTTTGCTGCGCGAGCGGCTGGTGCGGGCGGGCGTGCTGCTGCCCGTGCCGCGGCTGCCCCAGCCGCGGGAGGCGCCGGATGAGCCGCGGTGGCCGCGCCGCGACCAGATCTGAGCTCTCTGCGAACTGGTGTGGAACGCCGGCGCGTACCTGCGTCGCCTGGCTGCCGGGAACCGCACCGGGGAGCTCATTCCCGCTGAGGGAGATCGAGCCGTTCCGTCCTCGCCGCCGATCGAGTCGGACATCGACATCTCGGCGCAGCTGCGGCAGCAGCGAAAGGACAGGTTTCGACCTACCTCGACTCGTCCGCACTGGTGAAACTGACGCGGACCGAAGCGGTGTGCACGCTCGACGCCATTCACCCGGCAACGGCGTGCCGCCTGCGCGCGGATCTGCACGCGTTCGTGGCTTACGACAAGCGACTGCTCGTCGCGGCGGCCGACGTCGGGCTCGTGACCGTGGCCCCCGGCGCCGACGGCTAATCTGGGACGCATGGCTGTTCGTGCTGT
>NZ_DASVFL010000082.1:0-26230 GCF_036380075.1 Lentzea sp.
GACCGTGAACAGGCCCAGCGCGACACCGCCGGCGATCGCGGCCGGCTTGCGGAACCGTTCGGGCAGCAGCACCAGCACCATGACACCGGCGAGGCCTTCGAGCGGGACGCGCAGGAACGCCTCGGGCGTGAACTTCTCCAGGTCGCTCGGCGCGATGAGCACGAACAACACGAACAGCCCCGCCAGCACCGTGGCCGTCCGCCGCAGCAACGTCCTCACCGCGTTCCCCTTTCCTGGTCCTCTGAGGTAAACGCGGCGCGGCACGCGGCCGGTTCAACTGCCCTAGGATCCGGTTCGTGACCCGCCCGCACGTTCTGCTCAGCGTCGCCGTCAGCCTCGACGGCCACATCGACGACCGCGGCAATGAGAGGTTCCCGCTGTCCAACGCCGAGGACTTCGACCACGTCGACCGGATGCGGGCGGAGTCGGACGCGATCCTGGCGGGCGCGGAGACGTTGCGGCGTGACAACGCGCGCCTGCTCGTCTACAGCGACGAGCGGCGCGCACAGCGGGTGGCCGACGGGAAGCCGGAGTTCCCGTTGCGCGTCATCGTCACCAGGAGCGGCGACCTCGACCCGGAACTGCGGTTCTGGCACTGCGGCGGCGACCGCCTCGTCTACACGCGCGGCGCGCGGACCACCGTCGACCACCTGGCCGAGACGAAGACCTTCACCGATTTCCCGGAGATCCTCGACGACCTCGGCGCACGCGGCGTGCAGCGGCTCATGGTCGAGGGCGGCACGAGCATGCACACCGCGTTCCTCGAGGCCGGGCTCGCCGACGAGATCAGGGTTGCCGTCGCGCCGATGCTGATCGGGCAGGCGGCGGCCCCGCGTTTCGTGCACCCCGCGGAGTTCCCCGGTGGACCGGCGCACCGGTTCCACCTGGAGGACGTCACGAAGGTCGGGGACGTCGCGGTGCTCCGCTACTTCCCGAAGGTCACTTCTTCCGCACGAGGCTGAGCGCGCCGAGGACCTGCTCGCGGCGGTAGACCGCGATCACCAGCGCCCACACCATGAACAGCAACGGCATCCACGCGCCCTTGAGGCCGCCGTTGGTCACCAGGAACACCTCGGTGACCGCCGCGCCCGCCATGATGCCGGCGAGCGCGAGCGCCGCGAGACCGCAGATGCGCGGGATGAGCAGGCCGACCGCGGCCGCGATCTCCAGCACGCCGGTGAAGTAGCGGAACCACTGGCCGAAGCCGATGTCGTCGAACTTCGCGACGAACTGGTCCGTGAACAGCGCGGAGCCGTTGAGGAAGAACTGCACGGCGAGCACGATCTGCAGGATCCAGACGACGATGTTGCCGACCTTCGCCGCGGTGGTGGTCTGCTCAGACATGGCGGGATTCTCCCACCGCGACAGCGGAGTTCGTCCACAGCCAGAGCACATCGCGACCGAACGACCACACCAGCGACGCCAGAGCGAGACCGACGAGCACGCCGGCGAACGGCAGCAGGCCCGACGCGGCGACGACGAGGATGATTCCCTGCACCGCGGCGACGACCTTGCGCGCGTAGCTGGCGGGCAGCGGCGCGGTCATCCAGCGCAGGCGCCACGAGGCCGCGACGAACACGTACCGCATGAGTCCGATCGCGAGCACCCACGGACCGAGGTGCAGGGCGACGTACGCGCTGAGCACCAGGATCAGGAACGCGTCGACCTCCATGTCGAACCGCGCGCCGAGCGCGGTCGAGGTGCCCGTGCGGCGGGCGACCTGGCCGTCCACCCAGTCGAGCGACAACGCGACGGCGGCGAGGGTCACGACCAACGCCACCGGCACGTCCTGCCCCGCGCGGTCGGCCACCAACGCCGTCACGGCGCCGACCATCAGGCCCCGCGCCAGCGTCACGCGGTCAGCCGGGCCTAATGACCTGGTGCGATGCCGTTGCATGCCGTAGCCGAGGAACGCCCAGGTGGCGAACCCGTAGGCGAGTCCGGCGGCCCAGCCGAGCACTCCGAGACCGGTCGTGGCGCTCACCACACCCAGCAGGAGGACCTGGGCGACGGCCCAGACGGCAGGCTCCCGTACGACGACGGGAGTCCCGGTGTGCTGAAGTGTGATCATCAGGTGCCCCTAACGAACTTCGTGCGGCGGAGGTGTTGTGAGTGACACGTACGGCGAGTGCCTTTTGGCTCAACGAATCCGGAAAAGGTGAACTGCGGCAGGCCGGTCTGGCGGAGCCCGGCCCGGACGAGGTCGAGGTGCGCACGCTGTTCTCGGGTGTCAGCCGCGGCACGGAGACGCTCGTGCACCGCGGTGGTGTGCCGGAGAACCAGTACGCGGTGATGCGTGCTCCCTTCCAGGAGGGCGACTTCCCGTGGCCGGTGAAGTACGGGTACCTCAACGTCGGCGTGGTCGAACACGGACCTGGAAGACTGCGCGGACGAACGGTGTTCTGCCTCTATCCACACCAGACCCGTTACGTGGTCCCGGAATCCGCCGTGACGGTGGTGCCGGACGCCGTTCCCGCCGCCCGCGCGGTGCTGGCGGGCACCGTCGAGACCGCGGTCAACGCGGTGTGGGACGCGCGCCCGTTGATCGGCGACCGGATCGCGGTGGTCGGCGGCGGCATGGTCGGGTCGAGCATCGCGGCGGTGCTCGCGACGTTCCCCGGCGCCCGCGTCGAGCTCGTGGACGCGGACCCCGGCCGCCAGGCCGTGGCGGAGCGGCTGGGGGTCGGGTTCGCCCTGCCGGACGGCGCACGCGACGGCTGCGACCTCGTCTTCCACGCCAGCGCGACCGAGACCGGCCTCACCACGGCGCTGAACCTGCTCGCGCCGGAGGGCCGGGTCGTGGAGCTGAGCTGGTACGGGGACAGGAAGATCGCCGTGCCGCTGGGCGAGTTCTTCCACTCGAAACGACTCACGATCCGCAGCAGCCAGGTCGGCGTGGTCGGCCGCCCGGACCGCTCCTACGCCGAACGCCTGGCGCTCGCCCTGGACCTGCTGGCCGACGACAGGTTCGACGCGCTGGTCACCGGGCACAGCGCGTTCGAGGAGCTGCCGGACGTGATGCCGAAGCTGGCCGACGGCACGATTCCGGCGCTGTGCCACCGCATTGACTACGGTCAGGCCCATGTTCCCCAGTGACACCACGATCGACGTCCGCGACGCCAGGGTGGCCGTGCTCCCGGTCGGCAGCACCGAGCAGCACGGCCCGCACCTGCCGCTGGCCACGGACTCGGTGATCGCGTGGACCATCGCGTCGGAGATCGCGGCGCGGTACCCGGTGCGGAAGCTGGCGCCGATCCAGTTCTCGTGCTCGCAGGAGCACGCCGACTGGCCGGGCACCGTCAGCATCACCGCGCGCACGCTGGTCTCAGTGGTCACGGACATCGCGGAGTCCTTGCGGCGCAACGGTGTCACGGGTCTGGTTCTGGTGAACGGGCACGGCGGCAACTACGTGCTGCAGAACGTCGTGCAGGAGGGTGAGGGGCTGGCGCTGTTCCCCGGCCGCGACGACTGGGCGTTCGCACGGGAGAAGGCCGGCATCGAGACCTCGGCGTACAGCGACATGCACGCGGGCGAGCTGGAGACCTCGATCCTGCTGCACGCCCACCCCGATCTCGTCCGTCCCGGCTACGAAAGCGCTGACCACCTGGCGGAGGACCGGCGGCACATGCTGACCCTGGGTCTGGCGCCGTACACGGAGTCCGGCGTCGTCGGGCGTCCCTCGCTCGCGTCAGCGCGCAAGGGCGAGCTCCTGCTCGCGGGACTGGCCGAGTCGTTCGGCGACTACCTCGACCTCCTCGGCCTCGGCCCGGCGTGACAGGAAGAGCACGACGGCGCCGGGCAGGGCGGCGACGAGCGCCAGCACGCCGTAGACGATCCCGGTCGTGAAGCCCTGCTGGGCGCCGAGCCCGGCGGCGCCGAACGCCACCGCGAGGAACGCCTCGCGCGGGCCGAAGCCGCCGATGTTGACCGGGATCGCCATGATCAGCAGCGCCAGCACTACGACCGGCGCGAGCTGGGTGATGGAGGCCTGCGACCCGGCGGCGCGGGCGGCGACCACGAACATCGCCACGTAGCCGGCGACGGCGGCGGCCGACAGCCCGATGACCGCGGGCCAGGTCTTCAGCGACAGCAGGCGGATGCCGTCGGCGAGGGTGTTCACCAGCACGCGGCGCACCGGCTTGACCCGCCAGCCGGCGACGGCGGCCACGGCCAGGCCGGCGGCGACCAGCCCCGCCGTGGTGGCGTCGAGGTCGAGGTCCAGACCGGCCGCGGGGTGCGTGAGCAGCACCGCGAGGCCGATCCCGACAAGCACGACCTGACCGGCGAAGCGCTCGAAGAACACGGCGCGCACGCCCCGTCCGACGTCGCCGGACTCCCGGCCGTGGTTGACCGCGCGGTGCACGTCGCCGAGCACGCCCGCGGGCAGCACGGCGTTGACGAGCTGGGCGCGGTAGTAGTCGCTGACCGCGGTCCTGAGCGACAGCGACAGGCCGAGGCGGCGCGCGACGACGACCCAGCGACCCGCGCTGAGCACCGTCGTCACGAGCCCGATCGCCAGTGCGGCGGTGACGGAGAACGCGTCGATCGCGCGCAGTCCGTCGAGGAACGCCCCGGTGCCCAGGCGCAGGCCCAGGCCGACCAGGATCGCCACCGCCAGCACGAGACGGAGCCACGGCCAGAACTTCTTCATCACACAGCTCCCGGTAGTGCCAGCAGGTCGACGTGGTGGACCACCGCTGATGCCGTCGACCTGCGGCGCAGGTACTCCGGTGCCTCGGCGGCGAGTGCGGGTTCCTGCTCCACCGCGGCGCCGACCCAGCCCTTCAGCCACTCGCCCAGCAGGGCGTCGGCGTGCAGGTGCCAGGGGCTGTGCGCCGTGCGAACCGAAGCGCCCGCCGCCGCGAACGCCTCTTCGGCGGCGGCCGGTGCGTCCGGTCCGAGCAGACGGCGCCCGTCCACGACGCGGCGCTGGTGGGCGTTGAACGCGTCCTGGAAGGCGGCGTCGAGCGGCTCGGCCGGGTCGAGGTCGATCCGGCCTGCCACCGAGAGCGTGAACAGTGCGGGCACATGTGCTTCTACGCAGGCAGCGGCCAGAGCGTTCATCTCGTCGGCGGTGAGCAGGTCGAGCAACGCGGAACACGTGACGAGGTCGGCACCCGCGAGGTCGGCGGCGGTCAGGGACGTGAGGTCGCCCTCACGCGTCTCGGCGGTGACGCCCGGCAGCGCGCTCATGCCCGCCTCCGCGAGCCCGAGCAGCCGGGGGTCGCGGTCGTGCAGCACCCAGTGCTGCACGCCGCCGAGCCTCCCGGCGAGCCAGCGTCCCATCGATCCCGTTCCACATCCGAGGTCACGGATCGTCAGGGGGGTTCGGTTCACCAGAGTTTCGCGGACGGTCTCCACGAGGTCGGTCGAGCGCGCCTGTGCGTCGGCGTCTTCCCGCAGTGCCAGCCATTCCGGGGCGAAGGTCATGGCCGCAGACTAGCCAGCACCCTCCGCAGGTCCTGAGTGGATTCGTCCCAAGTGGACAGTGAGGCTCTGCGGACGCGGGCCCTGACCCGCAGCCCGTCCCGGAACGTCTGGTCGTGGAACCAGCACGTCAGCGCGGCCGCGAAGGCGCTCTCGTCCCCGGCCGGGACGAGCACCCCGCCGTCGCCGAGAGCGTCCGGAACGGAGCTCGCGATGACCGGCAGACCGCGGGCCAGCGCCTCGGTCACGACCATGCCGTACGTCTCGGCGCGGGAGGCCAGCACGAACAGGTCGGCAGCGGCGTAGGCGCTGTTCAGGGCCTCGCCGGTGAGCGGGCCGGGGAAGCTGACGCGGTCGTCCGGCGGGAGCTGCGGGAGAAACGGCCGGTGCGGGCCCACGCACGTCAGCCGCCAGTCGGCCTCGACCCGCTGCAACGCCCTGACCAGCACGTCGTGGCCCTTGCGGGGTGTGATGGACGCGACGCAGAGCAGGTTGCGCACGCCGTCGGTGCCCGTGGCGACCGGCGCCGGGTCGGTGCCGGGGACGACGACGTGGACGTTCGCCAGGCCGTGCCGGACCCGGATGCCCGCCGCGGCCGTCGGGCTGGTCGCGACGACGGCGCTCGCGGCCCGCAGGACCTGGCGTTCGCACCGGTCGAGGAGCTCGGCGGTCGCCGGGTCGAGCCCCGTCTCGTCGGCCAGCGGCAGGTGCACGAGGACGGCGAGCCGCAGCCGTCGCGCGTGCGGGACGACGACCTCGGGCACACCGCAGGCGACCAGGCCGTCCACCAGGACGACCTCGCCGTCCGGAATTCCCGCAAGCGTTTGCTCCAACGCGGAGACGTCGTGCGGACGCGGCCAGTCACCGGCGACGAGCAGGCGGTCCATCCCCGCACTCACGCGCAGGTCGTAGACGTTGCCGCCGCTGGGACCGGCCGGGTCGCCGACGTCAGCCGGAAGGACGAAGCGCACGTTCGTAGCTCGCCCACGCCACATGGGACTCGTGGAGTGTGACGGTGATCCCATCGATGCCGTGCGCGCCCTCGCCGAGCGCGCCCTCGGAGATCTTGTCCGCGAGCTGGTCGGCGATGTGCTTGGCGAGCCACTCCGTGGACGTGTTGATGCCCGCGAACTGCGGTTCTTCGTCGAGGTTGCGGTAGTTGAACGCCGCGAGGACCTTGCCCAGCTCCTGCGTCGCGAGTCCGATGTCGACGACGATGTTGTCGGCGTCGAGCTCGGCACGTTTGAACGTTGCGTCCACCAGGAACGTTGCTCCATGCAGACGTTGTGCCGGACCGAAGACCTCGCCGCGGAAACTGTGGGCGATCATCACGTGATCGCGGACGGTGATGCTGAACAGGATGACCTCCGCTGTGCGGTCGGGTTACGGTGCGACCTCCACCCGAGCGTAGCTGCACGCCCGGGAGGCGCCTGGTGACGAGGGGACCCCGAGATGTTCGAAGAGGCCTTCAACGAAGAAGACGTGGCGGAGTCCGACCTGGTGACCCGTCGTGGCACGTTCCGCGCGGTCGCGTTCAGAGCGGACGGTCACGAGCACATGGCCCTCGTCTACGGCAAGACGAAGCTGCGCGAGAACGTGCTGGTGCGCATCCACTCCGAGTGCATGACCGGTGACATCTTCGGCGCCATGCGGTGCGAGTGCGGCGAACAGCTCGACGCCGCGCTGAACACCATCGTCCGCGAGGGCAACGGCATCCTGGTCTACCTGCGCGGTCACGAGGGCCGCGGAATCGGTTTGGTGGCAAAGGTCCGCACGCACGTGCTCCAGGACGCCGGCATGGACACGCTGGACTCCGCCACGTCGCTCGGCCTGCCCGTCGACGTGCGCGACTACACGCCGGCGGCCAGGGTCCTCAAGCACCTGCGCGTGCAGTCCGTGCGACTGATGTCCAACAACCCCGACAAGATCGCGGCGTTGGAGGACAACGGGATCACGGTCGCCTCGCGCGTGCCGTTGCTGATGCAGCCGAACACGCACAACATCGCGTACCTGACGGCGAAGCGCGACCGGCTCGGTCACGACCTGCCGCAGGTCGACTCGTTCACGTTGCCGCACGCCCGCTGAGCCACCGGCGCCGGACGCCGAGGTCGCCGACCTCGGCACGGGCGCCGCGGGTCAGACGGTGACGACGACCTTGCCGCGCGACCGTCGCGAGTGGACGTGCTCGATCGCGTCGAGGCCCCGCGCCAACGGGAACTCGCGCTCGACCGGCGGCTTCACCGCACCGGACTCGACCAGCGCCCGCAGCTCGTCGAAGACCTCGCCGCGTTCGGTGGACATCAGCGGCACGAACGTCTGCGGCACGAACAGGGTGAGCGCCAGCGCGACCAGCGAGCGTTCGAACCCACCCGTCAGCGAGCCCCCGGTCTCGGCGCCCACCAGCACGACCCTGCCCCGCGGGGTGGTGGCCCGCCGCAGCCGGGACAGCGGCCGGTTGCCGCCGCAGTCGAGGACGAGGTCGTACGTGCCGGTGAAGTCCTCGGCGGTGTAGTCGACGACCTCGTCGGCACCCAGCGACCGCACCAGCTCCACCTTCCCGGTGCTGCACACCCCGGTCACGTGCGCGCCCAGTGCTTTCGCGATCTGCACGCCGTACGAGCCGACGCCACCGCCGGCGCCGAGCACGAGAACCCGTTGCCCCGCCCGCACTCCGCGCAGGCCCTGCAACGCCGTGCCGCCCGAGATCGGCACGGCGGCGGCCTCGGCGAACGAGGCGTTGCGGGGCTTGCGCGCCAACCGGGAGACGCGGGCGACGGCGTACTCGGCGAACGACCCCTCGCACGTGCCGAACACCTCGTCGCCCGGCGCGAACTCCGTGACGCCGGGACCGGTCTCCTTCACCACGCCGGCGACGTCGCGTCCCGGGACGGGGGACTTCGGTCCGCGGAACCCGAACCCGATGACCCGGAGCAGGTACGGCTTCCCCTCCAGGAGGTGCCAGGTGCCCATGTCGACCCCCGCCGACCGCACCTCCAGCAGAACCTCGCCCCGACCGGGCACGGGCACGTCCAGCTCACCGAGCACCGCCGATCCGTATCTTCGCTGCACCAGGGCCTTCACTCGACTTCCTCCTCCGGGTACTGGAACACCTCTTCGAGCGACACCTCGAACACGCGCGCGATCTTGAAAGCGACCTCCAGCGAGGGCGAGTACCTGCCCTGCTCGATGGCGATGAGCGTCTGGCGCGTCACGCCGATGGCGGCGGCGAGGTCGGCCTGCTTCATCTCCCCGCGCGCGAACCGCAACGCGCGGATGGAGTTCGTGACCCTGGTCGGCTTCACGGCATCCCCCGCCGGTAGGCCACGACCTTCGCCACCGAGCCGAGCACCGCGGACAGCACGAAGCACAGGTAGAGCACGTTCGCGATCCAGAAGTGCGCGACCTCGACCATCGCCAGCACCATCGCGGACACCCCGCCGATGACGACGACCGACTGGCCGACGGCGTCGCCGAACCGGCCGATCTCGCGGTCCCGTTCGTCGACCTGCAGACCGTCGTCGCGCGCGGCGATGCCGAACCAGATGCCCGACACGATGCCGGCGACGATCCCGAGCCCCATCGTCCACAACATCGCGCCGACGTACGGCGCCTCCGCGAGCGGCCTGCCGTCCATGCGACTCAGGACAACCAGCGCATATGCGGCATAACCCAGCACGGCGATGACGCCCAAAGCCCACGCGCGCTTCTCTTCGAACGCCACGTCCCGCTCCTGATGTCAAAGAAACCTGACATCACCAAGGTAAAACGAACCCGACATCGTGTCAAACATATTTTACATGACCGCGTGGAGGCCGGATGGCGGTCGACTACCTCCGATCGGACCCATTAGCGTGCGGCCCATGCTCCGTCCGATCCTTGTTGCGTGCGCGCTTGCGCTCACGGCGTGCGGTCACGCCGTGACAGCGGAACCTCCCGCCAACGCCCGCACTCAGCAGCCCACCCCGGCCGCAGCACCTCGCGTCGCCACCCCCGACCTCTGCCCGATGCCCGACAGCGGCTTCGACTGCGACTTCCAGAAGCGCATCAAGGCGGCCCAGGTGTACGCGGAGACCAGGCCCGGCACCGTCGGCATCGTGCTGCGCGACCGCAAGGCGGGCGCGACCTGGCGCAACGGCAACGCGGGCGACATGACGTGGACGGCGTCGACCATCAAGCTGGCGATGGTCGTGAACCTCCTGGAGCGCCACCGCGCCGGCAAGATCAAGCTGACGACGGACGACCGCAGGCTGATGACGGCGATGCTGCACAGCTCCGACGACGACGCGGCCGACACGCTCTGGAAGCGCTACAACGGCACGACGTTCAACGCGGCGTTCGGCAGGTACGGCATGACGGAGCTGACCGCCCAAAGAGGATATTCGACGTCGTTCCCCTACTGGGGCTTCGAGAAGTGCACCGCGAACGACCTCGACCACCTCATCAACTACGTCCTCGACGAGGTGCCGGCCGAGGACCGCGCGTACATCCTCGGCCAGATGCGCGACGTCGGCCCCGAGCAGCAGTGGGGCGTCTGGGGCCCGGACTCGGGCACGAAGAACGGCTGGTCCGAGGAGGACGGCGGCTGGGTGATGAACTCGGTCGGGTTCGTCGGCAAGGACGAGCGGTACACGGTCGCGATCATGAACAACCTCAAGGGCGAGGGCGGCTACGACGAGGGCCGCGCCACCGACACGGAGATCACCCGCATCCTCTTCCGCTGATCGTCGGAACTGCGTCAGTCCCGGTTGCTAGCGTGGTCACGACCTTGCTGGACGACTGGGGAAGGGGTCGCCGTGCCGGACCGGAGGGCACAGCTGGAGGAGAAGATCCGCGCGTTCCAGGAGCAGGCCGCGAAGGCGGGCCAGCTCAAGGACCGGATCTCGGAGCTGCGGGGGCAGGCCCGCAGCGGGGACGGCTCCGTGACCGTCACCGTCGCGCCGTCCGGAGCGGTGCTGGGGTTGCAGCTCAGCCCGACGGCGATGAAGTACAGCCACACGCAGCTGCAGAACGAGATCCTCGCGACCATCAGGGCGGCGACCCAGCAGGCCGCGCAGCTGCTCCAGGAGACCGTGACGCCGGTGCTGGGCGACCAGGCCGAACGCTTCAAGGAGGCGTTCAACGCGCACTCGGGCGTGATGATGCCGGACGCGCCGCAGCAGGCGCCGCAGCCCCAGCAGGCGCGGCCGCCGATGCCGCCCCAGCACGCGGCACCGCCGCCTCCTCCTGTGTCGAGGCCCGCACCGGGGAACCGATCGAGGCCCGCGCCGGTCTCAGACGACGAGGACTTCGGTGGCAACTCGATCCTGAGGTGATGGGGGCATGACGGGTTTCATGGTGCAGGGCGGTGCGCTCACGGCGCACAGCCGCGGTTCGACGGAGGCCGCCGGCCACTTCGGACAGCTGGCGACCCTGCTGGAGCAGGCACGGGTGAGCGACGACTGCTTCGGTCCGCTCGGTGAGCTGCTCGCGTTCAAGTACTTCGAGGGCCTGAAGGAATGCCAGGACATGGCCACCAAGGCCAAGGGCTTCCTGGAGGGCGTGGCGGAACGCACCGAGCAGACCGCCCAGACCTACCGCGACGTCGAGGACGCGATCCACCAGGGGCTGCAGAAGTTCGGCTCCGGTGGCGGTCCCGGCTCGCTGGGCGACCTGAACAGCGCGGGCGACGCGAACCGCAAGAGCGACTTCGAGCAGAACGCGGGCTACGGCAGCTCGTGGGCGAGCACGAGCGGCGACATCTCGCGGGCCTCCAGCCCGCCGGACGTGGCGATCGCGGCGGTCAACGCCCGCATGGAGCAGCTCCAGTTCGTGATGAGCCCCGGCCAGTCGTTCATCGACAACGGCCTGGGCTTCCTGATCGGCATCGTGATCAGCCCGATCGTCGAGCTCGTGGTCGAGCCCGCGATCGGCGACCCCGAGCAGATGCGCAGCACCGGCACCGGCTGGGGCAAGGTCGCCGACTGGGTGCAGCAGGCCGGTGAGCACGAGAAGAACCGCGCCACCGCGACGTCGCAGCCGTGGACCGGCGAGGCGGGCGACCGGTTCCGCAAGCAGATGGACGAGTTCGGCCTGGGCGCGGAGGCGTTCTCGAACGAGATCCGCGGCCTCCAGCAGATGCTGGAGCTCGCCGCCGACCTCTTCGACGCGTTCGTCGAGATCTGCATCGACATCCTGCAAGAGCTGGTCATGGGCCTGATCATCGAGTGGCTGGCCGCGCTGGCCGCCTCGTGGATCACCGCCGGCGCCTCGATGGCCGCCGCGGGCGTCACCACCACGGCCCAGGTCGGCGGCACGATGGCCCGGCTGGGCATGAAGGTCAAGCTGCTGCTGGGCAAGCTCAAGCCGCTGATCGACAAGCTGGAGGACCTGCTCCAGGCGCTGCGCAAGGGCCCGTTGAAGAAGCTGGTCGAGAAGGCAGAGGGCCTGCGCGACGGCAACATGGCCGAGAAGTGGATCATGCGCAAGGTGGACGCCCACCCGCTGGCCAAGATCGTCACCAAGGCCGACCCCGCCACGATGGCGTCGAAGACGGGCAACCGCTTCGCGAGCCGGTTCGGCGTCGACGGCGCCGGTTCCGACTCGCTGACGACGAACCTCACCGAGGCCGGCCTGCGCACGGCGGGCCTGAGCGGCACCACGCACGTGCCGACCGCCATCACCAACGGCGTCATGGAGAACGCGCCGGGCATCGCCGTCGAGCAGGGCGTCAAGTACGGCTACAACAAGGGCCAGGACCCGTCCTCGGACGAGGACCGCGCCGCCGCCATGAACAGAGGGTTCGAGTACGAGTGATCTTCGCGGAGCCGCTCGGCCCCGGCCACGTCGCCCGGCAGAGGATCTGCCGGGCGGGTGAGTCGCTGGTCTGGGCCACCTACCGGCGGACGTTCCACTACGCCGTCGACGGCCTCGACCGGCTCGGCGCGCCGAGCCGGTCGCTGCTCACCCGCGGTGTCTCCGCGGTGGGCAGGGGGGCGGGATCCCTGGCCCTGACAGCGCTGGGCGGCGGTGGTGACACGGCGGACGACAAGGCGCCTGCCGCCGACCACGTGGTGTTCGGGCGCTCGTCCGGTTCGCTGGCCCCGTCGGCGATGGCGCGGTTCACGCCGGGCGCCCGCGTGGAACGCCTGTGGGCGTTGACCTCCGACCGGCTGGTGGTCGCCGAACGCGCGGCCGCTCCCGCTCCCGCCTCGGAGGAGAAGTCCTTCCTGGGCAAGGCGATCGGGTTCGGCCGGGAGGTCGGCAAGATCCTCGCCGACCACCGCAGGAGGTACGGCGAGCACGTCGAGGGCGAGCCCGTGGACGTGCCTGACTTCGAGGTCGTGCTGGAGTTCCCCCGCGACCGGATCGCCTCGGCCGAGCCGGGCCGCGTGACCCTGGTCGACGGCTCTGGCGTCGAGCTCCCGTCGGCCTCCCCCACCCCCGTCGCCGACGACGTCGTCGTCCGCGAGCTGACCGAGTTCTGGCTGCGCCGCGGCGAACGCCTGGTGCTCGGCCTGCCGCCGGTCGTCGGTCACGTGGGCGGCGTCGTCGGCGGCGCGCTGCACGTGCCGTGGACCGCGGCGGGCCCGATGCCCGCGGTGGAGCTGGACAAGTCGCGCTGGCCGCTGCCCGCGCCGCCCTCGCCGCCGGACTGGGTCGACGACCCGACCCTCGGCTACTGGGTCGAGGCCCCCTCCGCCACGTCCGCGGCGGTGTCGCTGGCCGACCACTTCGCCTTCAGCCGCGGCAACGCCCGGCTCGCGGTGAGCGACCAGCGCGTGGCCGTCGTCTACCCGACGCACCTGTTCGAGGCCAAGCCCTCCAGCGTGTTCACGACGTTCGCGGAGGTCCCGCGAGGCGCCGTGCGGTCGGTGGAGAACACCCACGCGGGCTTCAGCCTGCCGGCCCGGCCGGTGGTGCGGCTGACGTTCGCGGACGGCTCGGCGCTCGCGGCGCGCAGGCCCTGACCCGGCCCGGCCCGGTAGGGGGTTCAGCGCGCCAGGTCCGGCACCTGCGCCACCAGCTCCTCCGGCGCCGACAGCCGCCACGCCTCGAACACCAGCTCGCGCAGCTCGTCGGCCGCCACGCCCTCCAGGTGCACGACGACCCAGCCGAACCCACCGGCCGTGAACTGCACCTCGAAGACGTCCGGCCGTTCCGCGACCAGCGCCAGCTGCTCGGACAGCGTCTGCTTCAGCCCGACGGTCTGCGTGCGCGGCCAGTAGTAGCCGAACACCTTGCCCCGCACGCGGAACGTGTCGTACTGCTGACCGGAGGACCGCTTCGCCTCGGCGAGCGCGTCCACGATCTTGAAGAGCTGTCTGCTCGTCGCCACTGCCGACCCCCAAAGCCGAAGGCACGCAGTATAAATCGGTCAAATGCGCGCGGGCCTCCTCAGGTGCCGGACGATCAGCGCCGCGTGGGACAGCGGTGTGCTCAGGTCGTCGACGTCGCCGTTCGTCGTGTAGTCGAGCAGCACGACGTCGGCCGACCCGGCCAGCTCGCGCAGTCGCGCGACTTCGTCCCGCAGGCGGTTCTCCAGGACCCACGCGTAGGTAGGCAGGTAGATCTCCTGCCGGGCGGTGCGGTAGTCGAGCAGGTGCTCGCCCCTCAGGCCCGCGCGGTGGCCGCGGACCTCGCCGTTGCGCCGGACCGTGCGCTTGAGTCCTTTCATGGACGTCACGGCGAGCTTCGACGGGTCGACGTCGGCGTTCTCGAACACCTTCAGCGCCTGCCAGACGCCCTCCACGGACGCGCTCGTGACACCCGGCGACAGCGGGACCGGGATCTCGCCGTGCGGGTAGAACGGGCTGAACCGCACCCACGGGTCCGGGCCGCGGGAAGTCACGTCGATGACCACCGCGCCCGGACGCTGCACCTTGCGGCGTTTGCTCGCCACTTCGATCGGCATGGGTCGAGGATGGCAGCAGGGTCTGACAATTCTCGGACGGTCGTGCGGCAGTCCGCCCAGGATGGCGCGGGAAGGCATCGGGGCGCGATGCGGAAAGTCAGAACCGGGTCAGTTCGTAGAGCTGTGCCCCGTTCGACCCGTACACCACCGCGTGGTCTTCCCGGTCGAACGCGATCTTGTACGTCGCCTGGTTCGGTCCCTGCTTCACCATCAGCGAGTAGCGGTTCCTCTCGTCCGGCGCCGACGACAGCGTGCAGCTCATCGGGCCGCCGATGTCGAGCGGCTTGCCCTGGGCGTAGTAGAAGCCGTCGCACTGAGCGCCGTTGCCGCCGAACGTCTTCGTACCCGTGCCGTCCGACGCGGTCCAGGTACCGACGGCGGTCCGGGTCACGTCGGTGCTGTCGGGAGCACCGCTGTCGCCGGTCATGTTCAGGACGACGGCGCGTCCCACCAGGAACAGCGCGACGATCGCCACCGCCGCCACCAGGATGCCGCCAAAGTGGACCTTCTTGCGGTTGTCGGAGTTGTTGCTGCCGATGACGTCGCGTCCGCCGATGACGCCGCCGTTCGCGTGGATGGAGCCGCTCGCCGAGACGCTCGAGCCGGCGTGCTCGTCGCGCGGGGGCATTCCGGACTGTGGCTGCACGTTCGTCTCCCTCGGGTCGATCCCCGGACTCCACCACCGGAGCCCGGCGGCAGGTCGCCGTTGTGCGTCACGTGCGGCACTGGGATGGCGATTCGTTATGACCCGGCCAGCCTCCTCAGCTCGGCGGGATCGCGGATCGAGATGCGGGAACGACCGACGTCGGCGACGCCATTCCGTTTCAGCTGGGATAATACCCGGCCTACCGACGAACGGGAGATGTCCAGTTCTCTGGCCAATTTCTCCTGCGACGCGACGTAAATCACCAGACTGGCCTCGGCCGCGTTCGCCAGAAAGCGCAGAACCTTCTCCGCAGCACCGCTACGGCGTTCCAGGACGGAGGCGTCGGATTCGCGCAGCCGTTGTGACACGACCGCGCCGAGAAGGCGCAGCACACCGGGCTGCCGGGCGACGACCCGGTCGAACTCCTCCGGGTTCAGCACCAGTGTGCGCACTTTCGTGACCGCGACGACGGTGGCCGATCTGACGCCGTTGTCCAAGAATGCCTGCTCACCGATGATGTCACCCGCGCTCCGCCGCGCGACGACATGTTCGCCGTCCTCGCTGAGCACGCGTACCCGGCCGCTGAGCACCACCGCCACCCATGAGTCCGGTGCCGCCGCCTCGATCAGCGTTTCCCCGCGACGGAAGCGGCGTTCGCCACCCGCCCTGCCGAGCGCCTTCCGCTCCACCGCGGAGAGAAGACACCAAAAACTGTCCGCGCGTTGTTCTCTCGTGATGACGTCCAATCCGGGTGTGCGCATGTCCACTTCTTTCGCCAGCGGGCAAACCCGCATGCACATCGTTCACAGCGACCGAAACGCAACATATGGCAACAGGCATTCATACGACAGGGGCAATTCGGTCACATCTCGCGTGATCCGGACGATGAGGGTGGTTGCCGCACTCCCCGACCGCAAGGACAGAACATGACGAACACCCAAGTCGTCGCCTCGGTGACCAGGGAACACCGCAAAGGCAGCTTCTGGCGCCGGCTCACCGAGATCGAAAGAACGGCGTTCGCGACCAACGCACAATTCCGCTGCTTCGCCAAAGGCACGGAGTTGATCTCCGCGGACGACCGCACCCGATGGGCCGCGATCATCTACAGCGGACGGGTCCGGATCATCGGCGAGGGCCGCAAGGTCGTCGGGACGCGGTGGGCCGGTGACATCGTCGGCGAACAAGCGGTGATCGACGCGGGGGCACGGCCGGGCGCAGTCGTCGCCGACACGAAGGTCCGGGCCATCTTGCTCCGCAAGAACGAGCTGGACGGTCTCTTCGCGCGGTACCCGCACGTGGTGCTGACGTTGTGCGCGGTCGTGTCCGAACGCCTGCGCGAGGCCGACGAGCTGCTGGAGCGACAGGCGAACGACGCGTTCACCCGCGTCGTCGACTCGCTCGTGCGGCTCGCAGAGGACTTCCGCGCCGACGAGCACGGACGGCTGCGCATCCCGATCGGCTCGCAGTCCGCGCTCGCCGAACAACTGGGGCTTTCTAGGGAATCGGTCGTACGCGCGTTGCGCACGCTGCGCACGAAACGTCTCATCTCGACGGACAGACGCGGCGTCGTCGTGGTGCACGACCTGGCGGCTCTCCGTGCGAAGTAACGGTTCATGGCCGCTGTGCCGCACGTGACGCAGAAGTCGCGAAAATGCGCGGGACGCGGTGCTGCACTGGCCGGCATGGATCCCTTGCCCGGCTTGGTGCTCACCCTCGACGTCCGGTCGTTCAGCAGCCTGCGCAATCCGGCCATGCTCACGACGCGGGAGAGGTTGTACCGCGTCGTGGCCGAGTCGTTCGAGGCGGGTGGCGTGCACTGGAAGGACTGCGCGCACGAGGACCGCGGCGACGGCCTTCTCGTCGTGGTCCCGGCGACCGTGCCGAAGACCGCGGTCCTGGGGCCCGTCCTCACCGAGCTGATGCACCGCGTCGCGAACGCACCGGGCAACGCCGACGGGACCGGGATGGAGGTTCGCGTCGCCGCCCATGGAGGCGAGATCCACCGCGACGTCAAAGGGTTCGCCGGATCGGACGTGAACCTGCCGTTCCGGCTGCTCGACTCGCGGGTGCTGCGCGACGCGCTGGCCGGGTCGACCGCGCGCTGCGTCGTGATGATCTCGGACTCCCTGTACGAGAGCACCGTGCGGCACGACTACCCCGGCATGGCGGGCCGCGTGTACCAGCCCGTCGAAGTGCGGGTGAAGGAGACGACCGTGCGCGCGTGGCTGCACGTCCCCGGAAACCCCGCCGCAGCACTCTCCGAGTCGCACCCACCCGTGTCCTCGAGTCCTGCACTCCGCCAGCCCGCACCCCAGCCGCCCGCACCGCAACACCACGGCGCCCACATCAGCGCCGGCGGCGACATCCGGGTCGAGAACGGCGTCCTCGCCGGACGAGACGCGCACATCCAAGAGGAGCGCCGCCCCAGCTCGCGGTGGCGCCGACGAAAGGACAGATGATGAGACGACTGCTGGCACTGGGCTTGGCCATAGCCCTGACGGCATCCGGCTGCGGTCTGTTGAACAGCAAGCACAAGGTCGGCGAATGCGTGCACACCCGCGCGTCGCTGGGCGGCACGGACATCACCACCACCGACTGCCCGACCACGAAGGGCTTCGACGCATCATCCATCACGAACCCGGTCTACAAGATCACGGCCGTGCTCGACTACGACAAGTCGTGCCCGAACGGCAAGTCGTTCGGCGGCATCGAGCTCAAGCACGAGCCGGACGACGCGGTCTACTGCCTGGCCCTGGCGGCCGGCCTGTGAAGGAGATCGCGACGACCGCAGTCGACCTGGTGCGGCGCCTGGAGCTCGGGCAGCTGCACCAGCCCGCGGAAGTGAGCCAGGCCCAGGCCCTGCAGGCTCTCTTCGCGAGGTACGACCTCACGGGCCCGGACTCCCGGCTCCTGGCCCGTGAGGTGGCCGTCCTGCTCGAACAAGACCTGGCCTTCCGCCGCTCCCTCACCGCACAGCTGCCCGCGTCCCGCGGCAACACGATCTTCGCCGGGGGCTCGATCGCCGCCACCGATGGCATCATCGCCGGCGGCGACGTCAAGGACAGCCACAACACCGACAACAGCAAGAAGACCAACTACGGCGGCATCCTGGTCGCCGTGGTCGCGGTGGCGGCCCTGTACTTCGCGGGCAAGTCGGTGATCAACGGTCTGGGCTCCGACGACCCCGCAGATCCCGGAGGAGGTTCGGCCGTGCTCACCGGTTCGCACACCTGCCGCGACTTCCTCGCCGCCGACCAGTCCACGCAGCTCGCGACGTTGAAGCGCATCTACCTCGACGCGGGCGACGCGGAACAGGCGGGCGACCCGTTCATCCTGCAGAACGGCCAGTACACCTGCGGTCAGGCACCGAACATGAAGCTCTCAAACCTCGCGAGGCGTTAACGATGATCACCCACTGACGACACGACCTCGGGCGCGCTTCGCGGTTCGGCGGGCACACGGCTGCGTTGCGTCAGCACGACGCACACGAGCACGACCCCCGCGGTGGCGAGCGCGGGCCAGCCGACCGGTTCACCGAGGACCAGTGCCGACCACCCGAGGGTCAGAACCGGTTGTGCCAGCTGGATCTGCCCGATCTTCGCCACCCCGCCCGCGGCCAGACCGGCGTACCAGGCGAAGAAGCCCAGGAACATCGAGACCAGTGCCACGTAAGCGAAACTGGCCCACACGACCGGCGTCGCGCGGGAGAAGTCCGCTGTGCACAACGAGATCGGCAGTGTCACGGGCAGCGAGACGACCAGCGCCCAGCAGACGGTGCGCGCGCCGCCCAGTTCGCGGGAGAGCGCGCCGCCCTCGGCGTAGCCCAGTCCGCACAGGACGACCGCGACGAGCAGGTAGACGTCGGCGAGGCCGAGCGAGCCGGAGAAGCCGCCGCCGGTCGCCACGAACGCGAGGACCGCGACCAGGCCGGCGCCGCTGGAGAGCCAGAACGCGAGCGGCGGGCGTTCGGAGGCGCGCAGCACGGCCCAGATCGCCGTGGACATGGGCAGCACGGCGATCACCACGGCGCCGTGGGCCGAGGTCTGGGTGGTGAGAGCCAGGGACGTGAAGAGCGGGAAGCCGATCACGATGCCGAGAGCGACGACGGCCAGGCGGCGCACCTGCGCGGCCGACGGACGCGGTGCGCGCGATAACGCGAGGTAGGCGATCGCGAGGACGCCCGCGACGAGCGCGCGTCCGAAAGCGACGAACCACGGGTCGAGTCCGGCCACTGCCAAGCGGGTCGCGGGGAGCGAGAAGCTGAACCCCAGCACGCCCAGCGCGCCGAGTGTTACCCCCGCTGGCACGATAACGTTACTCTTGGCTCTCATGAACGAGGATAACGCAGCCGTCCGCGTTATCGAGGACCTGCGGGCGGTCGCCCGTGCGGGCCGCGCCGGCGACCGCATGCCGTCGGTGCGCGAGCTGATGGCGCGGCACCGGGCCTCGCCCGCGACGGTGCAGCAGGCCATCCAGCGCGTCGCCGCCGAAGGGCTCGTCGAGGTGCGGCCCGGCCGGGGCAGCTTCGTCGCGCCGCGCACGACCGCCGCGGCCCACGACCTGTCGTGGCAGGCCGTCGCGCTCGGCGAGGGCAGGCCGGGCGAGGACCTGGTGGCGAACCTCGTCGCGGTGCCCAAGCCCGAGGCGATCCCGTTGACCAGCGGGTATCTCGACCCGGACCTCCAGCCGACCGAGGCTCTCGGCGCCGCGCTCACCAGGGCGGCGCGCCGGCCGTCGTCGTGGGGGCGCGTGCCCGTCGAGGGCAGGGACGAGCTGCGCGCGTGGTTCGCGAAGGAGGCGGGCGGCGAGCTCAGGGCCGGGGACATGACGGTGTGCGCGGGCGCCCAGGAGGCGCTCGCGACCGTGTTCCGCGGGCTCGGCGGCCGCGGTGACACCGTGCTCGTCGAGTCGCCCACCTACCTCGGCGCGATCGCCGCCGCGCGCGACGCCGGGCTCAAGGTCGTCCCGGTGCCGGCGGACCAGGACGGCGTGCGGCCGGACCTGCTGCGCGCCGCGTTCGAACGGACCGGCGCGAAGCTCTTCTACTGCCAGCCGCTGCACGCGAACCCGCACGGCGCCGTGCTGTCCGACGAACGCCGCGTCGAGGTCATGCGGATCGTCCGCGCCGTCGGCGCGTTCCTCGTCGAGGACGACTGGGCGCGCGGCTTCACGATCGACGGCACCGCGCCGCCGACGCTCGCCTCGCAGGACACCGACGGCCACGTCGTCTACGTCCGCTCGCTGACCAAGGTGGCCGCGCCGGGCCTGCGCGTCGCCGTGATCGGCGCGCGCGGGCCGGCGGGCACGCGGCTGAAGAACACCCGGTCGCGCCAGGACCTCTACGTGGCGGGACCGCTCCAGGAGGCGGCGATCGACTTCGTGACGTCGCCGGTCTGGCGCCGCCACCTGCGCACGCTCCAGCAGTCCCTGAGGTCCCGGCGCGACGCTCTGGCGCGCGCGGTCGCCGAGCACCTGCCGGAGCTGCGGGTCGCGCGGTCGTCGGGCGGCCTGCACCTGTGGGCGGAGCTGCCGGACGGCGTCGACGACCTGGAGCTCACGACGGCGGCCGCGGCGCGCGACGTCGTGGTGTTCCCGGGACGGGCCTGGTTCGCCGCTGAACCGCCGGGCGGTTTTCTCCGTTTGACCTACGGCGGGGCACCGGAGCACGTGCTCGCCGAGGGCGTCCGGCGGCTGGCCGGCGCGATGACCGCCGTGCGGCGATGACCGGGTCGAGTGACTTGCACGATTCATTAACTTGACTCATTCCAGAAAAGACGGCAGGGTGGCGGACGTGCCCACGGCTTCCGACTTCGAGCGCATGCTGCGTGGAGCGTCACTGCGGGTGACGGCTCCGCGGATAGCTGTGTTGTCCGCGGTGCACACCCACCCGCACGCCGACACGGACTCGATCATCGGTGTCGTGCGTCAGAACCTCGGCGCGGTCTCCCACCAGGCCGTGTACGACGTGCTCCGGGCGTTGACCGGGGCCGGCCTGCTGCGCCGCATCGAGCCCCAGGGTTCGGTGGCGCGCTACGAGGCCCGTGTCGGGGACAACCACCACCACGTCGTGTGCAGATCCTGCGGTGCCATCGCCGACGTCGACTGCGCTGTCGGCCACGCACCGTGCATGGACGCATCCGACGACCACGGGTTCGTCATCGACGAGGCCGAGGTCATCTACTGGGGCACCTGCCCCGTGTGCACGACCGCCGCGAAAAGTTCCTGAACCACCGGAAGGATTCACGTGTCCGACAGCACTGACGCCAAGGTGAGCGAGTCGAAGGGTGAGTGCCCGGTCGCTCACAGCCGGCGCAGCCACCCCAGTGAGGGCGGCAGCAACCGCGACTGGTGGCCCAACCAGCTCAACCTCCGGATCCTCCGCAAGCACCCCGTCCAGGCGAACCCCATGGGCGGTGACTTCGACTACGGCCAGGCGTTCCTGACCGTCGACCTCGACGAGCTGGCGCGCGACGTCGACGCCGTGCTCACCGAGTCGAAGGACTGGTGGCCCGCGGACTTCGGGCACTACGGCCCGTTCATGATCCGCATGGCGTGGCACAGCGCGGGCACGTACCGCACCCACGACGGCCGCGGTGGTGCCGGCGCGGGCATGCAGCGCTTCGCCCCGCTCAACAGCTGGCCGGACAACGGCAACCTGGACAAGGCCCGCCGCCTGCTGTGGCCGGTGAAGAAGAAGTGGGGCGCCAAGGTCTCCTGGGCCGACCTCATGATCTTCACGGGCAACCGCGCCCTGGAGACCATGGGCTTCGAGACCTTCGGCTTCGCCGGTGGCCGCAACGACGTGTGGGAGCCGGACGAGGACGTCTACTGGGGCCCCGAGACCGAGTGGCTCGGCGGCGACTCCCGCTACAGCGGCGAGCGCGACCTGGAGACGCCGCTCGCGGCCGTCCAGATGGGCCTCATCTACGTCAACCCCGAGGGCCCGAACAGCAACCCGGACCCGCTGGCCGCCGCCCGCGACATCCGGGAGACGTTCGGCCGCATGGGCATGAACGACGAGGAGACCGTCGCCCTCATCGCCGGTGGCCACACCTTCGGCAAGGCGCACGGCGCGGGCGACCCGTCGCTCGTCGGCTCCGAGCCCGAGGGCTCGCTGATGGACGCCCAGGGCTTCGGCTGGGTCAGCACCCACGGCACCGGCAAGGGCCGTGACGCCATCACTTCCGGCCTCGAGGTCACCTGGACCCAGAAGCCGACCCAGTGGACGAACCTGTTCTTCGAGAACCTGTTCGGCTTCGAGTGGGAGCTCACCAAGTCCCCCGCCGGCGCCCACCAGTGGAAGCCGAAGGGCGACGCGGGCGCCAACACCGTGCCCGACCCCGAGGACGGCACCCTCAACCGCCAGCCGATGATGCTGACGACCGACCTCTCGCTGCGCGTCGACCCGATCTACGAGCCGATCTCGCGCCGCTTCCTGGAGAACCCGCAGGCGTTCGCCGAGGCGTTCTCCCGCGCGTGGTTCAAGCTGACCCACCGCGACATGGGCCCGATCCAGCGCTACCTCGGCCCGCAGGTGCCGCAGGAGGAGCTGATCTGGCAGGACCGCCTCCCGGTCCGCGACCACGAGCTGATCTCCGCGGAGGACGTGGCCGCGCTCAAGGCCAAGATCCTGGAGACCGGCCTCTCGATCTCGCAGCTGGTGAAGACGGCGTGGGCCTCGGCCTCGACGTTCCGCCAGAGCGACAAGCGCGGCGGTGCCAACGGCGCCCGCATCCGCCTCGAGCCGCAGCGCGGCTGGGAGGTCAACGAGCCCGACCAGCTCGCCCAGGTCCTGCGGACCCTGGAGGGCGTGCAGGAGTCGTTCAACAGCTCCGCGACGGACGGCAAGAAGGTCTCGCTGGCCGACGTGATCGTCCTCGGCGGCGCCGCGGCGGTCGAGCAGGCCGCCAAGGCCGGTGGCCACGAGGTCGAGGTGCCGTTCCTCGCGGGCCGCACCGACGCCACCCAGGAGCAGACCGACGCCGAGTCGTTCGCCGTCCTGGAGCCCACCGTCGACGGCTTCCGCAACTTCGGCAACAAGGCCACGCCGCTGCCGTCGGAGTACCTGCTGATCGACAAGGCCAACCTGCTCGGCCTCTCCGCACCGGAGATGACCGTGCTGGTCGGCGGCCTGCGCGTGCTCGGCGCCAACCACGGCGGCAGGACGGCCGGCGTGCTCACCGCCAAGCCGGAGACGCTGACCAACGACTTCTTCGTGAACCTCCTCGACATGGAGACGGAGTGGAAGTCGGTCACCGAGGACCAGGAGAACTTCGAGGGCCGTGACCGCGCCACCGGCACCGTCCGGTGGACCGCCACGCGCAACGACCTCGTCTTCGGCTCCAACTCGGAGCTGCGCGCCGTCGCCGAGGTGTACGCGAGCGACGACGCGTCGGAGAAGTTCGTGCGGGACTTCGTCTCGGCGTGGAACAAGGTCATGAACGCTGACCGGTACGACGTCTGACCGAGGCTTTGCCGGGGTGTCCCCGGGCCGGGTTCTTCCGGCCCGGGGACACCCCTTTTTCGCGCCGGTCCGGAGACACCCTTTTCGTGCCGGTGCGCGGGTCCGGCGGGGTGCGGTCGGGTGTGAGGATCGGTCCGCGCTGACAGATGGCTCGTGCCAGGCAGTCTGATGAGCGGGATCCGCACGCCGACGGCGGTGGACGCGAGGTCAAGCGGCACAGCTGGTGGTCGGCTCGGCGAGGTGCGCGGTCACGGTCGCCGTGCGGGACAGGGACAGGCCCTCGTCCGCGACCGGCACGGGCACGGAAGGCCTCCACTGGCCAACACATGGCCGCGGACCCGCCCAGGTCGCCCAACAGCCAACCGAGCCGCGCCGACAGCTCACCACGTGCCGTCCAGCCACGGCCTCACCGCGACGCGCACCTCGGCAGCGCCGGACGAACCGCGGTCAGCGCCGGACGCGCGGTAACACCTCCGTGGCCTCCGGGTCACCCTGCGACCGCTGGCGCAGCCTGGTCACCACGAACAGCACCACCGCCACGCCCACGGCGACCAGCACCAGCTTCTGGAACACGCCGGCGTAGGACTCGACGCGGTGCCAGTTCTCGCCCAGCGCGTAGCCCGCGCCCACGAACACCGAGTTCCAGATCAGGCTGCCCGCCGTGGTCAGGGCCAGGAACTTCGGGAAGTTCATGCGCTCCACACCCGCGGGCAGCGAGATGAAGCTGCGGAACAGCGGGACCATCCGGCCCAGGAACACGGCCTTGGTGCCGTGGCGGGTGAACCAGGCCTCGGTCCGGTCGAAGTCGGTCACCCGGACCAGGGGGACGCGGGCGACCAGGGCGCGGGTCCTGGTGCGGCCCAGGAGCGCGCCCGCCAGGTAGACGATCACGGCACCTGCCACCGAACCCAGGGTGGTCCAGAACAGGGCCGCGGGCAGGCTGAAGACGCCCCTGCTCGCGGAGAAGCCCGCCAGCGGCAGCACCAGCTCGCTCGGGATCGGCGGGAACAGGTTGTCGAGACCCACGACCACGGCCGCGCCCACGCCTCCCAGCGACTCCATCAGGTCCACCGCCCACTCGGCCAGCATGTGTTCTCCCCCTCGCATCAGGTCAAAAGGTCGAGGTCAACGCTAGGAAGGCGGTGGGGGCGGGACCACGAGGTAAGCCGTCGAGAACTGTGCGGGAGACCGTCGAGAAGCTTGCGGGAAACCGCGGTCGAGGATTGCGGGAAACCGCAATGCCCGTGTCGGAGGTGGCCGTTACGGTGGCGGTTGTGCACCAGGACGAGCGGCTCAGCGCGGGGGCGTTGGTGCGGGAGTGGTTCCGCACGCTCCACGGGGTGCTGGTGGGGACCATGACCGCGCTGCCGGGGCTCGGGGCGGCGGTGCTCGGGCTCGGCGTGGTCAGGATGACCGAGGTCGAGCTGCACCGCATCGCGCGGTACGGCGGCGCGGCGAACACCGACCCGTTGACGCCCGGCCGGTGCCGGCGCTACCTCGGCGTGCGGTGGCTCGTGGCCGGGCTGGGCGCCGGGGTGGTGATGATGTTGATGCTCTACCTGGCCACCGCGCTGTCGATGATCACGGCGTGGCTCTTCGACGGCTCGTGGGGGCTGGTGAAGGACGGCGACGTCGTCGACACCCGGCTGATCCTCGTGGCGGCGCTGCCGGGCGCGCTGCTCATCTTCGCCGCGCTCGCCGGGGTCAGCGGTGTCGCGGCGCTCGACCGGTGGCTCGCCACCACGATGCTCGGCCGCGACCAGCAGACGCTGCTGCGGCAACGGGTCGCGGAGCTGACCAGCACCCGCGCCGAGGTCATCGAGGCCATCGATGACGAGCGGCGGCGCATCGAGCGCGACCTGCACGACGGTGTCCAGCAGCGGCTCGTCGCGCTCGGCATGATGGTCGGGAGGGCGCGGCGCACCAGGGACGACCAGCAGCTCCAGCAGCTGCTGCGGCAGGCGCAGGACACCGCGGGCGAGGCGATGGACGAGCTGCGCGAGGTGGCGACGCGGGTCTACCCCGCCGTGCTCGACGACGCGGGACTCGACGCGGCGCTGGAGGTGCTGGCCGAGCGGTCGAGCGTCCGGGTGGAGATCACCAACGACCTGGGGGCGCCGCCGGGCACCGCGCTGGCGACGGTGATCTACTTCGTGGTGTCCGAGGCCGTCACCAACGCGGCCAAGCACGCGGCGCCGTCGATCGTCGAGATCGCGTTGTGGCGCGCGGAGGAGCACATCGGCGTCATGGTGTGGGACGACGGCATCGGCGGCGCGGACCCCGCGGGCAGCGGCCTGTCGGGGCTGGCGAGGAGGGTCAAGGCGGTGGACGGCGCGTTCGACGTGACCAGCCCCCTCGGCGGTCCCACCAGGATCTTGGCGAGGGTGCCGTGCGCGTGATCCTGGCCGAGGACTCCACGCTGCTGCGCGAGGGCCTGGTCCGCCTGCTGGCCGAGGAGGGCCACGACGTCGTGGCGGCCGTCGGCACCGCGCCCGAGCTGCTGGAAGCCACCGAACGGCACCGGCCGGACGTCGTGGTCACCGACGTCCGCATGCCGCCCGGCCACAAGGACGACGGCATGCGCGCCGCCCTCCAGATCCGCGAGCGGTGGCCGGACGTCAGCGTTCTCGTGCTGTCGCAGTACGTCGAGAACCGCTACGCCACCGAACTGATCACCGGCACCGGCGGCAAGGTCGGCTACCTGCTCAAGGACCGGGTCGCCCAGGTCGACGAGTTCCTCGAGGCCCTGGACAGGGTCGCGGCGGGCGGCGCGGCGTTCGACCCGGAGGTCGTCCGCCGCCTG
>NZ_DASVFL010000083.1:0-29401 GCF_036380075.1 Lentzea sp.
GTTGTCGACGACCTCGCCGATCACCTTGTCCTTGCTCGCGAGCGTGCTGGTCAGCGACGCCGTGTGCTGGAGCAGGCTGTCGATGGTGCTGCCCTCTCCCTGCAGCACCTGGATGATCTCGAACGACAGCTTGTTCACGTCCTCCGGCGACAGCGCCTGGAAGAGCGGCTTGAAGCCGTTGAACAGCACGGTGAGGTCGAGCGCGGGCTTGGTGCGGTCCAGCGGGATGGTGCCGCCCCGAGGCAGTACGGCTTTCGTGTCGCCGGTGCCGGACTCCAGCGCGATGTAGCGCTGCCCCACCAGGTTGCGGTACTTGATGGTCGCCGTCACCGACTCGGGCAGCTTGCGGTCGCCGTCGATCGAGAACTCGACCTCGGCGGTCTTGCGGTCGACCACCTTGATGCCGTCGACCTGACCGACCCGGACGCCGGCGATGCGGATGTCGTCGCCCTCGTTCAACGCAGTGACGTCGGTGAACCGGGCCTTGGAGTCGGTGGCGCCCGCCAGGTTCACGTTGGCGATGGTCACCGCGAGCAGCGTCGTGGCGAGGATCGTGACGACGGCGAAGGTGATCAGCTTGAGCAGCGGGGCGAGCACGCCTTTCACTTGACCGTCACCTCCGTTCCGCGGACCAGAGGACCGAGCAGCAGGCTCGACCAGCCGGGCATCTCCTGCGGGTCGACGCCGACGCGCGGGCCGAACAGCGCCGCGATCAGCCTGGCCTCCTCCGGCGAGTTCGCGAGGTTGGCGGCGTCCTGCGCGGACGAGGGGATGGTGGCGCCGGGCGGCAGCACGCCGTCGTTGGCGGAGCGGGCGGGCGCGGGCGAGCTGGAGCCGTCCTGCACCGGGCCCTCCGGCGGGTACTGCGGGAACGGGTTCGGCCGCGGCACGAGGTCGTAGCAACGTGCGCCGCGCTTGTCCTTGTACTCGGGCTCGTCGAGGTTGGGCTTGTACTTGCCGCGGTTCTGCGTGATCTCCAGCGTGAGGTGCAGGCCGGGCTTGTCGGTTCCGGCGCCGAACGCCTTGCTGATGATCGGCTCGAACTCCGCGAGGCCCTTGAGCAGGCAGGGGTACTCGGGCGCGTACTTGGCCAGCAGCTCCAGCGTCGGGCGGCTGGTGTCGGCGAGGTTGATGATGTTGTTCTTGTTGACCGTGACGAAGCTCGTGAGGTCCTGCGACGTCGTGGTCAGCGTCCCGTAGAGCGACAGCAGGTTGTCGCGCTGCTCGACGATCGTCTTGGTCGTCGTGGTCATGTCGTTGAGCGCCTGCAGCAGGTCTGGCGCCGCGTCGGCGTAGACGTTCGAGACGTCCGCGAGCCGGGAGATGTTCTCCTTCAGCGCGGGCAGCTGCGGGTTGAGCTCGCCGAGGTAGGAGTCGAGCGACACCAGCGTCTCGCCGAGCGGCTTGCCCCGGCCGTCGAGGGCCTGCGACAGCGCCGTCAGCGTGGTGGCGAGCTTCTCCGGCTGGATCGCCTGCAGCACCGGCATCAGGTTCTCCAGCACGCGTTCCAGCTCGATCGCGCTGCTGGTGCGGTCCTGCTCGATGACCGCGCCCTCCCTGATGGCGGCCTGCTTCTGCTGCGGCAGCACGAGGTTGACGTACCGCTCGCCGAACAACGTCTTGGGCAGCAGGCGCGCGCTGACGTTGCCGGGGATCTGCTCGACCTTGTCCGGCAGCAGCGCGAGCTCCAGCTCGGCGCCGTCGCCGCTGGTGCGGACGGCCTTCACCGACCCGACGATGAGCCCGCGGACCTTGACGTCGCTCGCGGTCTGCAGCTGGTTGCCGATGTGGTCGGTCTTGAGCGTGACCTTCACGTAGTCGCTGAAGGCGTCCTTGTAGAGCGCCACCGTGAGGGACAGGAACATGGCGATCGCGAGGAGGAAGGCGATGCCCAGCACGCGCTTCTTCATCCGGCGATCCTCACCGTCGTGGTCGCGCCCCAGATCGCGAGGCTGAGGAAGAAGTCGAGCAGCGCCGTCGTGACGATCGCGGTCCGCACCGCGCGCCCGACCGCGACGCCGACACCGGCGGGGCCACCCGAGGCCCGGTAGCCGTAGTAGCAGTGGGTCATGATGATCACGACCGCGAAGACCAGGACCTTGCCGAACGACCAGAGCACGTCGATCGGCGGTAGGAACAGGTTGAAGTAGTGGTCGTAGGTGCCCGCGGACTGCCCGTAGAACTCCACGGTGATCGTTCTGGCCGCGAGGTAGCTCGTCAGCAGGCCGATCACGTACAGCGGGATGATCGCGACGAACCCGGCGATGATCCGCGTGGTGACGAGGAACGGCAGGCTGGGGATGCCCATGACCTCCAGCGCGTCGATCTCCTCGGAGATCCGCATGGCGCCGAGCTGGGCGGTGAAGCCGGAGCCGACCGTCGCGCTCAGGGCGAGACCGGCGACGAGCGGCGCGATCTCGCGGGTGTTGAAGTAGGCGGACACGAAGCCGGCGAACGCGCTCGTGCCGATCTGGTTGAGGGCCGTGAAGCCCTGCAGACCGACGACCGTGCCCGTGAAGACGGACAGGCCGACCATCACGCCGATCGTGCCGCCGATGACCGCGAGTGCCCCCGACCCGAAGCTGACCTCGGCCAGCAGCCGCAGCGTCTCCTTGGAGTACCGCTTCAGCGCGCGCGGGGTCCAGGCCAGCGCCTTGAGGTAGAACGCCAGCTGGTCACCGAAACCGTCCAGAGTGGACAGCGCCTTGTTCGCCATCAGCTCCCCTTCGCGGGCACGACCTGGAGGTAGATCGTGGTGAGGACGAAGTTGACGAAGAACAGCAGCAGGAACGTGATGACCACGGCCTGGTTGACCGCGTCACCGACGCCCTTCGGCCCGCCCGCCGGGTTGAGCCCCCGGTAGGCGGCCACGATGCCCGCGATGAACCCGAAGATCAGCGCCTTGATCTCGCTGATCCACAGGTCGGGCAGCTGCGCCAGCGCGCTGAAGCTCGCGAGGTAGGCGCCGGGCGTGCCGTCCTGCATGATCACGTTGAAGAAGTACCCGCCGAGCACACCGACGACGCTCACCATGCCGTTGAGCAGCACGGACACCAGCATCGCCGCCAGCACCCGCGGCACGACCAGCCGGTGGATCGGCGAGACGCCGAGCACTTCCATCGCGTCGATCTCTTCGCGGATCTTCCGCGACCCGAGGTCCGCGCAGATCGCACTGCCGCCGGCACCCGCGATGAGCAGTGCCGTCACGATCGGGCTGGCCTGCTGGATGATCGCGAGCACGCTGGCCGCACCCGTGAACGACTGCGCGCCGATCTGCCTGGTGAGGCTGCCGAGCTGCAACGCGATGACCGCGCCGAACGGGATCGACACCAGCGCCGTCGGCAGCACCGTGACGCTGACGATGAACCAGCTCTGCTGGATGAACTCGCGCAGCTGGAACGGCCGCCGGAACGACGTCCGCACGACGTCGATCCCGAGCTGGCACAGCTTCCCGGTCTCGCGCAGCGCACCGGCGCCGGGAAAGGTCGTCGGCGTGCTCACAGCACACCACCTCGCCGCGGCCAGGGGCTGGGCGCGGGAGCCGCGACCGGCGTCCCGACGTGCACGCCGTACCGCATCTGCTCCTCGGCCGTGAGGCTCGCGATGATCCCCTGCTGGGCCTCGTCCGGCAGCTGGTGGATGATCGACATGACCCGGTCCTTGCGCCTGCGCACGGCATCCCGGTACGGCAGCCCCGGCGTCGGCTCCAGCTGCGGCACCACCCCGCGCATGTCCTCGTCGGGCGACCCGTCGGAGTGCCCGGCGTCCGCGTGCGCCTGCTCCGCGGCCATGGTGGCCTGGTCCTTCTCCTCGGACATGCCGATGGGCCCGAGCCGCCGCCCGTTGAGGAACTGCTCGACCACGGGCTCGTCACTGGTCAGCAACACCTCACGGGGCCCGAACATGACGAGCTCGCGCCGGAACAGCATGCCGAGGTTGTCCGGCACGGTCCGCGCGATGTTGATGTTGTGCGTGACGATCAGGATGGTCGCGTCGATCTGGGCGTTCAGGTCGATCAGCAACTGGCTCAGGTAGGCCGTGCGCACCGGGTCCAGACCCGAGTCCGGCTCGTCGCACAGGATGATCTCGGGATCGAGCACCAGCGCTCGCGCCAGCCCGGCGCGCTTGCGCATACCGCCGGAGATCTCACCGGGGAGCTTCTTCTCCGCACCGACGAGACCGACCATCTCCATCTTCTCGAGGACGATCCGGCGAACCTCGGCCTCGGTCTTGCGGGTGTGCTCGCGCAGCGGGAACGCGATGTTGTCGTAGAGGTTCATCGACCCGAACAACGCGCCGTCCTGGAACAGCACGCCGAACATCTTCCGGATCTCGTAGAGCCTGCTCTCAGAGCACCGCACGAGGTCCGTGCCGTTGATGACGATCTTGCCCTGCTCCGGCTTGAGCAACCCGACCAACGACTTCAGGAACACGCTCTTGCCCGTACCGGACGGCCCGAGCATCACGCTGACCTCACCCGGCGGCAACGTGAGCGTGACGTCCTGCCAGATGGTCTGCTTGCCGAAGGACTTGGTCAGACCCTCGACGACCACCTCGACACCCATCCACGCACCTCCGCACACGCCCGGACGCCGTGGCGATCGGCGTCACACTGGGGCAACGAGTTCGTTCGCGGCAGGTTACTCACCAGTTGGCCTAACACCGGTTGCGTTCAGATAACAGCACGCAGCGTGACCTCGCAAAACGGGACCAAGCGCCTGGACCACCCCACGACAACCGGGATTTCCGAGACCGATGTGACTCCAAACACAGAGCACCACAGTCCATCGGCGAAGCCAAGGCACCCCACCAAGGGCGATGCGAAGCGAGCCGAAAAGACCCCCGCACTTCCAAGCGACGCCGAAGGCGAGCCGTCACCCCTTACGCCGATCAGAGCCGGTGAACCCACCCGTTCTTGTGCGATTGGGGCTTGACTTTGGGTGCGAGGTGCTACCCATCTCGGGCTCGGCCGGTCGCGAAGCGTCCGGCCGTTTTCCGGCCGACCACAGCGCCTCGCAAGGGCCCCGAAGTCAAGCCCCAATCGCGGATCGTCGCGCAGCGGCGATGAACCCCGCTCTTTCGTCCGAGGTGCACGCCCCCGCTGGAACAGGAACAGCCCAACGCAACAGGCCCACGCTGGAAGCCCACACGGCCCAAAAACCAAAAACCGGGGACGCCCCGAAACGGAGACGTCCCCGGCGCCGAGACCGACAACCTCAACCAGCGGCCTTGGCCGCCCTCCGGTCAGCCGCGTCGAGCACGGCCCGGATCCAGTCGAGCTCCTCGGTCCCGCAGGCCCCCTCGGCCGCGGCCCTGCGCAACCGCACCCACAGCCCGAGGTCGGTCCACTCCTGGAACCGCCGGTGCACGGTGGGCACGGTGACGCCGAACGAAGCGGGCAGGTGCCTCCAGGCACAGCCCGACGAAAGCACGAACACGATCGCGGTGAACACGGACCGGTTGCACACACGGCCGCGGCCACCGCCCTGGCGGCGGACCTTGGCCGGCGGGATGAGCGGCTCGACGACGGCCCACAGGTTCGCCGACACGAGGCGGGCGGAGAGCTGGTCGATGACGTCGCCGCGGGCGCTGTCGGCGGCGCGCTCCGGCCACACCGGGGTGCGGGTCCAGGAGTCCTGCCGCGGCGCCGGGTCGGCGGGCCGGGCGTCCTGGCGGAGGGACTCGGCGCGCTGGCGGGAGCGGAGCAGGGTCGCGAGGGCCGTCTCCTCGGCCGGCGTGCGGCGCTGGGGGACGGCGTAGCCCTGGTGCTGCTGGACGCCGCGGGCGATCTCGGCGCCCACGGTGCGGCGGAACGAGGTGTTCGCCGCCAGGCGCGGGTCGACCGGCTGGCCGTAGCGGACCGGGACCTGGCCCTGGCGCGGGGCGCCGGGACGCGGGGGCACCTGGCGGGGCGGGACCTGCCGCGCCGACCGCGGGTCCGGGGTGCGAGCGAACTGCGAGTCGGTCATGGTGTGGTCCTCCGCCAGGACTTTTCCGTCAGGTGACAGCGCTCACCGTAAGAAGGCGGTCACGCACTGGTAAGTGGCGCGGCGGGTCGGGGCGGTGAACGGCCGTGCGGCGGCGACGCACGGCCCGCCCAGTTGAGACGAGTGGCGCACTGTCTGCGACGAACGGATAACCGGTCGTGGCATCCGTCCCACGATCGAGTGGTACCCCGATGACCACGCAGTGGACACCTCCGGCGGTGGTCGTCGCGGCGTTGACGCTCGGGTTACCGTTCGAAGGTGAAGCTTTGGGCCACCAGCGACCTGCACGTCTCCTACCAGGACAACCGCGACGTGGTGGCGGCGATCGAGGCACCGGACCCCGCGGACTGGCTGATCGTCGCCGGCGACATCGGCGAGAAGTTCGCCGCCGTGGAGTGGACGCTCACCCAGCTCAGCGGCAGGTTCGCCCAGGTCGTCTGGTCGCCGGGCAACCACGAGCTCTGGACCACCAAGGACGACCCCAACCAGGCGCGCGGCGAGATGCGCTACAAGCAGCTCGTCGAGCTGTGCCGCGGCCTCGGCGTGCTCACGCCGGAGGACCCCTACGCCGTCTTCGAGGGCGAGCGGGGGCCGGTCACCGTCTGTCCACTGTTCCTGGGGTACGACTACTCCTTTCGGCCACCGGGTGCCACGGACGTGGAGTCGGCTCTGACCATCGCGCGCGACGCCGGGGTGGTGTGCACGGACGAGTACTTCCTGCACCCGGACCCGTACCCGTCCCGCGAGGCGTGGTGCCGAGCGCGGGTGGCCGAGACCGAGGCCCGGCTCGCGGCGGTCACCGGTCCGACCGTGCTGGTCAACCACTACCCGCTGGTCCGCGACCCCACGTTCGTGCTGCGCTACCCGGAGTTCGCGCTCTGGTGCGGCACGACGCTGACCGCCGACTGGCACAAGCGGTTCGACGTGGTCGAGATGGTCTACGGGCACCTGCACATCCCCCGCACGACGCACTACGACGGCGTGCGCTTCGACGAGGTCTCGCTCGGCTACCCGCGCGAGTGGAAACCGCGCGGCACCACCAGGGTGAAGCTGCACGACGTGCTGCGGGAGTCGTAGAGGTGCTGGAACAACTCCTCCCCCCGCCCATCGCGGCCGTGGAGCGCTACGACGACGACCAGCCGGCCGACCTCTTCCCCGAGGAGGAGGCGCTGGTCGCCAAGGCGGTGCCCAAGCGGCGGTCCGAGTTCGGCTCGGCCCGTGCATGCGCCCGCGACGCGATGCGGCGCCTCGGCGTCGAGCCCGTCGCGATCCTGTCCGGCCCGAAGCGCGAGCCGCAGTGGCCGGAGGGGCTCGTCGGCAGCCTCACGCACTGCGCCGGCTACCGGGCCGCTGCCCTCGCGCGCGTCACCGACTTCCGGACCATCGGGATCGACGCCGAACCGCACGCGCCCGCGCCGGAGGGCGTGCTGGACGCGATCGCGGTGCGGGCGGAGCTCGACCGGATGCCGCGGCTGACCGCAGAGGACCCGAAGATCTGCTGGGACCGGTTGCTCTTCAGCGCGAAGGAGTCGACCTACAAGGCCTGGTTCCCGGTGACGCGGCGGTGGCTGGGCTTCGAGGACGCCGACATCACGCTGGCCGCCGACGGCACGTTCCACTCCCGCATCCTGCTGCCCGACAGCCCGGTCGCCGGGTTCGACGGCCGCTGGCTGGTGCAGGGCGACGTCCTGGTGACGGCCATCGCGGTGCCCGCCTGACGCCCAGGCCGGAAGTCCAGGGTGTCAGGCTTGATCAACCGGGGTAAGGAGTGGTGGGCTTAGCCCTCGACCGCCGGGAGGCCACCATGGGCGAGGACGTCGCGAAGCACGAGTTCACGCGCGAGGACCGCACGCGGTACCGCACCAAGGTGCGCCGGTGCCTCGACGTGTTCGCGCGCATGCTGCGGGAGGCGCGGTTCGACTTCGAGCGGCCGATGACCGGTCTCGAGATCGAGATCAACCTCATCGACGAGCGCGGCGACCCGGCGATGAAGAACCACGAGGCGCTGAAGGTCATCGACGACCCCGACTTCGTGACCGAGCTGGGCCAGTGGAACATCGAGATCAACGTGGCCCCGCGCCGCCTCGCGGGCGGCGGCATCACGTCGTTCGAGGAGACCGTCCGCCGCAGCCTGAACTCCGCGGAGGAGAAGGCGCGCGAGGTCGGCGCCCACATGGTCATCAACGGCATCCTGCCCACGCTGCGCCCCGGTGACATCTCCCCCGACCTGCTCTCCGGCAACCCGCGCTACGCCCTGCTCAACGAGCAGGTGCTGGCCGCGCGCGGCGAGGACCTGCAGATCAACATCGACGGCGTCGAACGCCTGCACCTCACGTCCAGCTCGATCGTGCCCGAGGCGGCCTGCACCAGCACGCAGCTGCACCTGCAGGTGTCGCCGGAGCAGTTCCCCGCCTACTGGAACGCCGCCCAGGCCATCGCGGGCGTGCAGGTGGCGGTCGGCGCGAACTCGCCGTTCTTCCTCGGCAAGGAGCTGTGGCGCGAGACCCGCATCGCGCTGTTCCAGCAGGCGACCGACACCCGCGGCGACGAGCTGAAGGCCCAGGGCGTGCGCCCGCGCGTGTGGTTCGGCGAGCGGTGGATCAACTCGATCTTCGACCTGTTCGAGGAGAACGTCCGCTACTTCCCCGCCCTGCTGCCCATCACCGACGAGGAGGACCCGCTCGCCGTGCTCGACAAGGGCGACACGCCCTCGCTGAGCGAGCTGAAGCTGCACAACGGCACCATCTACCGGTGGAACCGGCCCGTGTACGACGTGGTGCGCGACAAGCCGCACCTCCGCGTCGAAAACCGGGTGCTGCCCGCCGGTCCGACCATCGTCGACACGCTCGCCAACGCGGCGTTGTACTTCGGGCTGGTGCGGGCGTTGGCCGAGGACGAGCGTCCGCTGTGGTCCCAGATGAGCTTCCAGGCCGCCGAGGAGAACTTCAACGCCGCCTCCCGGAACGGGATGGACGCGCAGATGTACTGGCCTGGGGTCGGGACCGTGCCGGTGGTGGAGCTGGTGTTGCGGCGGCTCCTCCCCCTCGCGCACGAGGGGTTGATCCGGTGGGGTGTCGACTCGGCCGAACGCGACCGGCTGCTCGGGGTGATCGAGCAGCGGTGCCTCTCCGGCGTCAACGGGGCCACCTGGCAGGCCCGGGAGTTCCACCGGCACTATGACCACTCGCACATGGACCGTTCGGACGCGTTGCGGACCATGCTGCGGACCTACGTGGATCTGATGCACGCCAACGAGCCCGTGCACACCTGGCCGGTCACCGGGTGATCAGCCGGGTCGACCCGTGGGCCGTCCGCGGGCGCCCGAACACCTGAACAGACAGCAGGGGCCGGTGCGGTTCGCGCACCGGCCCCTGCCCGTGCCGGGAAATTCGCGCGACCGTACCAAGCCGGGTGAGGCATCCTCAGGGCCTGATGGAGATCGCCTGCGACGAGTCTGGGTCCGAGGGCGAGAAGCTCGTCGGCGGCGTCACCTCGGTCTTCGCGCACGCCGGCGTCAGCTTCACGCGCGAGGAGGCGTCCGCGTGCGTCGCGTCGCTGCGCGAGATGATCAGGTCACCGGCGCTGGAGTACAAGGCGAACCACCTGCTGCGCCGCAAGAACCGGTGGGTGCTGCTGTGGTTCCTCGGGCCGGACGGCCCGCTCGCCGGCAGGGCGCGCGTGCAGCTCGTGGACAAGCGGCGGTTCCTGGCCGCGCGGGTGCGGGCGGAGTTCGGCGCGGTGAGCGGGCCGTTGGAGCTGTACAACGACCTGCTGCGGGCTCGTGGGCCGCGCGGGGCGCTCGACCCGTTGTTCCCGGCGATCCTGCGTGCGGTGACCCAGTGGAGCGGCCCGGTGTCGATCGTGCACGATCAACAGTTGTCGCTGACCGACGCACGCATCCGGCAGCTGAAGAAGCTGGCGCCCCGGCTGCGGAGCCTGACGCTGGTCGACTCGCAGCACGACGCACGGGTGCAGGTCGCCGACTTCCTGGCGGGGATCGCACGCCGGGTGGCCGAGGAAGAGCTCAACGGAAGACCAGACCGAGAGGTGATCGAGTTGCTGATGCCGTTCGTCGTCGGACCAGGGATGTGGCCGGGGACGTGGAATGCCTGACGCGATCTTCGCCGACTCCCGGCTCGCGAAGCTGTACGACGCGTTCGACGGGCCGCGGGACGACCTGGACCTGTACCTCGCGCTGGCGGACGAGGTGGGTGCCCGGTCCGTCCTCGACGTCGGCTGCGGCACCGGGTGCCTCGCGACGTTGCTGGCCTCCACCGGGCGGTCGGTCGTCGGCGTGGACCCGGCGCTGGCGTCGCTGCAGATCGCCCGCGCCAAGGACGCCAGGGTCACCTGGATCCACGGTGACGCGACGACCCTGCCCGAGCTCCAGGTCGACCTCGCGACGATGACGGGGAACGTCGCGCAGGTGTTCCTCGGCGACGACTGGGAGGCGACCCTGCGGGGTGTGCACGCCGCGCTGCGCCCCGGCGGGCACCTCGTGTTCGAGACGCGGCGGCCGGAGCGGCGGGCGTGGGAGGACTGGTCGCGGGTGCAGCCACGGGTGCGCAGCGGGGTCCGCGAACAGCTTGAGCTGCTGAACGTGAGCCTGCCGTTCGTCTCGCTGCGCCACAACTACCGGTTCCCGGACGGCACGGTGGTCACCTCGGACTCGACCCTGCGGTTCCGCTCGGGTCCCGAGATCGAGAAGAGCCTCAGGACGAGCGGGTTCGAGGTCGTGGACGTCCGCGACGCCCCTGACCGGCCCGGCCGGGAGCTCGTGTTCGTGGCGCGGCGCGTCAGCTGACGAGTGCGGGCTGCTTCCAGGCCCGCACCAGCCACGGCAGGACCAGCGGCAGCCGGTCGGCCACGATGTCGTGCAGCACCAGGACCATCCGCCCGGACCGCCGCGGTCCGGCGTCGAGCCACACGACGTGCATCAGCACGCCGGCCTGCAGGTCGAGGCCCGCCTCCGCCTCCGCGAGGGCCGCGGGGGTGGCGGTGACGGGGTCGGTGACCTCGTGGTGGGCGAAGCCGGAGCGGCACAGCTCGGGATGCAGTTCCACCAGGGACTCCATGGCCGCGGCCAGGCGTCCGACGCCCAGCCCGGCCCGAACCTGCACCGTCATCGCTCTCACGTTAGGAGAGCCTAACCTAGGTTCCACGACGGGTCGTCGACTGAGTCCCACGACACGGTCCGGCCGGATCGGGTCGTGGGGGACCTCAGTAGCCGTCGCCTCCCCAGAACTGCTCCTCCAGCGTGTCCGCCGTGCCGGCGAGCAGCTGGAGCGGGTCGGTGAACTCGTGGATGTCCAGGTCGGCCAACGGCAGCGAGTGCCGCACGACCACGTGCTCCCCCATGATCGCGAGACCGCACGCGACCGTGGAGTTGCCGACCTCCTCCAGCACCGCGCGGAGGTCCACCTGCGAGGCCAGCCCGCACGGGGAGGCGATCTGCACCCACTCGTGCATCTTGTCGAGCACTTCCCTGACGACGATCACGACCTGCGTGCGTTCGTCGTCGCCCTCGTCCACGTCCCCGAAGGTGAAGAGGATCCTCAGCTCTTCGCCGTCGTCGTGGATGACGTCGTACTCGGCGCGGACGTAATCCGCGAGGTCTCCCCAACTCGCCATGGCGCAACCCTACTGGCCGCGATGGCCCACAGCCCGACGACCAGCACGGCGCCGACCTCGGCCACGAGCAAGATCCTCTCGGTGTAGCCCAACGGGAACACGCGCCACCACCGAACGCCGGACGTCATGCCCACCGCAATGGCGTACAGGATCGGCATGAACGCGACAACGCTCAACAAACCGGACGCCATCGTCCACCTGGCGTGTCGCCCCCACACGGCGTGCCGTAGCCACGGCCGCGCGAGCGCGATGACCGCGATCGGCAGGCTCACGAACGCGAGCATGCTCCCGAACCGGTGGATGCTGCCGCTCATCTCGTTGGTGCCCATCGCCCAGTTCGTCTTCGGGAACGCCACCACGAGCAGCAGGCCCACCGACCACAGCACGAGCGCCACCGACCCCGGCGACCGCCACCGGGCCAGCCCGCGGTGGACGAGCGCCGTCAGGATCGCGAGCGAGCCGAACGCGAGGAGCAGCACGGCCACGTCGAAGACCAGCCGGTGCTCGCCCAGCGCGTACTCGCTGATCGTGCGGCGCAGCGGCCCGACGTTCAGGTCGAGCAGCCCGACCATGGCCACCGTGGCGACGACGGCGAGTGAACCGCCGGCGGCGGCGAGTCGAGGAATCAGCACATAACGGTCAACGCTCGCGTGCGGGCGAGGGGTTCCGGCATTCAGGGAACCGACAGGAACCGCTCAGCCCAGGACGCTCCCGCAGGTGATGTTGACCTGCGCGCCCGTGATCGTGCGGCCCCAGTCCGACGCCGCGAACAGCGCCGCCCTGCCGACGTCCTCCAGCGTCGCCACCCTGTTCAGCGGTGACCGGCGGAGCATGTCCGGCTCGACCACGCCGCGGAAGTCCTCCGGGACGGACTCGGGCACGCCCGCCGTCTGCAACGTGACGACGCGGACGCCGTGCGGCCCGAGCTCCACGGCGAGCTGGCGGCGCATCGACTCGACCGCGTCGAACGCGGCGAGCAGCCCGCCGAGCTGCCACTCCCGGTGCGCGGAGGGGTCGCCGGTGCCGCCGAAGAACAGGATGACGCCGGACTTCTGCCTGGTCATGTGGCGTGCGGCCGCCCTGGCGGTGAGGAACTTCGACCGGACGGCCGAGACGACGGGGCTGAGGTAGTCCTCGACGCTCATCTCGACCATCGGCGTGCCCTGGACGTCGTTGTCGGTCGTGACGTTGACGGAGATGTCCAGGCGCTCGAACGTGGCGGCGTGCTCGTCCACGGCCCGCTCGTCGAGGGCGTCGACCACGGCGTACCGCGCACCGAGCTGCTCGGCTCTGGCCTTGAGCGTCGCCTCGGTCCGCCCCGCGAGGTGCACCTCGGCCCCCGCCGCCGCGAACGCCGCGGCGATGGCGCCGCCGATGCTGCCCGCGCCGCCGTAGATGACCGCGGTCTTCCCGTCGAGGTTCATCGCTTCACCGGTCATGGCCCGAGACGATAACTCCTATTCGAGCGCTACGGCCGCTTCTTCCTCGACCGCGCGGGCCACTGCGTTGAGCGCCGGCGAGTCGAGCTTCCACTGCTGCCAGTACAGCGGCACGGACACCGTCCGGCCCGGCGCGAGGTCGACCAGGCCGTCCTGCAGCTGCTGCGGTGGCACCATCCCCCAGCCCAGGCCCGCGACGATCGCCCGCACGTACACCTCGGACGACGGCACGTAGTGGCGGTGGTCGGACGCGCCGCGGCCGCGGGTCAGCGTGCGCACGAACCGGTCCTGCAGGTCGTCGTTGCGGTCGAACACGACCACCGGCGCCCGCGGCAGCCACGACTTGAGCGGCCCGTCCTCGTAACGGTCCACAAAGGACCGCGTGGCCATCGCCGCGTACCGGATGTGGCCGAGCCGGCGGACCTCGCAGCCCGCAACGGGTTCCCGCGACGACGTCACCGCCGCCATCACCAGGCCCTGGCGCAGCAACGCCGTCGTGTGGTCCTGGTCCTCGCGGTGGAGGTCGAACGAGATCCTCGGCTCCGGCGGGACCCGTTGCAGCGCGGGCAGGAACCACGTGGCGAGCGAGTCGGCGTTCACCGCGATCGGCACGCGCACGACGGCGTCCTCGCCGAGCGCCGCGTCGAGGTCCTGGTCGAGGGCGAGCAGCTGCCGGCCGTAGCGGACCAGCACCTCGCCGGACGGGGTGAGCCGGACCGGCCGGGCGCGCACGAGCAGCACCCGGCCGGTGCGCTGCTCCAGAGCCTTGATCCGTTGCGAGACAGCGGAAGGCGTGACGTGCAGCGCGGTGGCTGCCGCGTCGAACGTGCCCGCGTCGACGACCGCGAGCAGCGTGCGCACCAGGTCGAGATCCATCACGAGCGCTAATGCTACGTAAGAATCTTTAGCTGGTCTCATCAAGAACGCGTGAATACCGTCGGAGGGGTGACTGACCTGTTCCTCGGCTTCGGCACCATGATGACCCTCATCGTCGCGATCGGCGCGCAGAACGCTTTCGTGCTGCGCCAAGGACTCCGGCGCCAGGCCGTGGCGAAGGTGGTCGCCGTGTGCGCCGTCTCGGACGCGATCCTCGTCGCGGTGGGCGTCGCCGGGTTCGGGGCGATCGTCCGCAGGTGGCCGTCCGTGATCACCGCCGCCGCGGTCGTGGGCGGGATCTTCCTGCTGGGCTACGGTTTCCTCGCCGCGCGGCGGGCGTTGCGGCCGTCCGCGCTGACCGCCTCCGGCGAGGCGTCGGGCCGCCCCGTGCTCACCGCGCTCGCGCTGACGTGGCTCAACCCGCACGTCTACCTCGACACGCTGCTGCTCCTCGGCTCGATCGCGGCCGGCCGGTGGCTCTTCGGGATCGGCGCGGTCACCGCGAGCGTCACCTGGTTCGTCGCGCTCGGGTTCGGCGCGCGCCTGCTCAGCCCGCTGTTCGCGAGGCCCCGCGCGTGGCGGGTGCTGGACGGCGTGATCGCCGCCGTGATGACCGTCCTCGGAGTGGTGCTGATCGCCGGAGCGTGACGCGCGCATGTTGGGTGGTGATCAAGCAGCCACCACCACATGTAGTATCTGCCGCGCTGGTGGTTCACCGGCCCGGAGCACCGGGCGAGTGAGGCAAGAGGGAACCCGGTGGAAGTCCGGGACTGCCCCGCAGCGGTGAGTGGGAACGAAAGCCGTCAACGAAGCACTGGGGTCCGCCCTGGGAAGCGACGGCCGGTAGGAGCGTGCCCGGCGCCCACGAGTCCGAAGACCTGCCACCGGTGTGCGCGCAAGCCTGCGCGCACCACACGGTGCCCCGAGGGAGGGCGGCTGTGTGCACCGGTGGCGCGCGTCCGCTGGTGCGCGCACGCGTTTCCTCGGGCTTGCTCGCGAGGAGAGAGCGTGCCCGACCGCCCACCAGCGCTGGATCGACTGTCCGAGGTCGTCCACGAAGCGTGTGCCGACCTGCCCAACGCCTCGGCGGAGGCAGTCCTGGCCGAGACCAAGCGCAACCTCTACGACGGCATCACCGACGCCGAACTGGCGCTGGCGCCGATCATGGCCGCCCGCACGATGGTCGAACAGGACCCGGACTACTCCTCCGTCAGCGCCCGGCTGCTGCTGGACAAGCTGCGCGCCGAGGCCTGCGGCGTCCCGCTGACGCACGCCGAGATGACCGAACGCTACCCGTCGTACTTCGCCTCGTTCGTCCACCACGGCATCGGCCTGGACCAGCTCGACCCGCGGCTCGCCGGCTTCGACCTGGCCCGCCTGGGCGCCGCCCTGGACGCGTCACGCGACCTGAACTTCCAGTTCCTGGGCATGCAGACCCTGTACGACCGCTACTTCCTGCACCACGACGGCCGCCGCTACGAGCTGCCGCAGGCGTTCTTCATGCGCGTCGCGATGGGCCTCGCGCTGCAGGAGGACGACCGCGACGCCCGCGCGATCGAGTTCTACGAGCTGCTGTCGTCGTTCGACTTCATGTGCTCGACGCCGACGCTGTTCAACTCGGGCACCACACGGCCGCAGCTGTCGTCGTGCTTCCTGACCACCGTGGACGACGACCTCGCGGGCATCTTCCACGGCATCAGCAACAACGCGCTGCTGTCGAAGTTCGCCGGCGGGCTGGGCAACGACTGGACCCCGGTGCGCGGGATCGGCGCGCACATCAAGGGGACCAACGGCAAGTCGCAGGGCGTGGTGCCGTTCCTGAAGATCGCGAACGACACGGCCGTGGCCGTGAACCAGGGAGGGAAACGCAAGGGCGCGGTCTGCGCCTACCTGGAGACCTGGCACATCGACGTCGAGGAGTTCCTCGACCTGCGCAAGAACACCGGCGACGAGCGCCGCCGCACCCACGACATGAACACCGCGAACTGGGTGCCGGACGAGTTCCTGCGCCGGGTCCGCGCCGGCGGGCGGTGGACGCTCTTCTCCCCCGACGAGGTGCCGGACCTGCACGACGCGTTCGGTGACGAGTTCGCCGAGAAGTACCGCGCCTACGAGGAGAGAGCGGACAACGGCGAGATCAAGGTCTTCCGGCGTCTGCCCGCCGTCGACCTGTGGCGGCGCATGCTGACGATGCTGTTCGAGACCGGGCACCCGTGGATCACGTTCAAGGACCCGTGCAACCTGCGGTCGCCGCAGCAGCACAGCGGTGTCGTGCACTCCAGCAACCTGTGCACCGAGATCACGCTCAACACCACGGTCGACGAGGTCGCCGTCTGCAACCTGGGCAGCGTCAACCTCGCCCGGCACGTCACCGCGGACGGCATCGACCACGCGCGGCTCGCGAAGACCGTGCGGACGGCCGTGCGGATGCTCGACAACGTCATCGACGTGAACTACTACACGATCCCGGAGGCCAGGAACTCCAACCTGCGGCACCGGCCCATCGGCCTGGGGCTGATGGGTTTCCAGGACGCGCTGTTCACGCTCGGCACGCCGATGGCGTCGCAGGAGGCCGTGGAGTTCGCCGACCGCAGCATGGAGGAGATCAGCTACCACGCGATCACCGCCAGCGCCGACCTCGCCCGCGAACGCGGCGCGTACGCGTCGTTCGACGGGTCGTTGTGGAGCCGAGGGGTTCTGCCGATCGACTCCGTCGAGATCCTCGCGCGCAACCGCGGCGCCGGCGAGCTCGAAGTGAACCGCGAGTCCACCTTGGACTGGGACGCCGTGCGCGAGAAGGTCGAGCGCGGCATGCGCAACTCCAACGTCATGGCCATCGCGCCGACCGCGACGATCGCGAACATCACCGGCGTGAACCAGTCGATCGAGCCGCTGTACCGCAACCTGTACGTGAAGTCGAACATGTCCGGCGACTTCACCGTCACCAACCCCGACCTGGTGCGGGCGCTCAAGCAGCGGGGGCTCTGGGACGAGCGGATGATCTCGGACCTCAAGCTGCACGACGGCAGCCTCGGCGCGATCGACCGGGTGCCGCCGCACCTGAAGGCGTTGTACGCCACGGCGTTCGAGGTCGACAGCGCGTGGCTGGTCGAGGCGGGCAGCCGCCGGCAGAAGTGGATCGACCAAGCGCAGTCGCTCAACCTGTACCTGGCCGAGCCGAGCGGCCGCAAGCTCGACGAGCTGTACCAGCTGGCGTGGGTGCGCGGGCTGAAGACGACGTACTACCTGCGCACGCAGAGCGCGACCCACGTGGAGAAGTCCACGTTGCGGGGCACCGACGGCAAGCTCAACGCCGTCTCGCCCGTCACCGTCACCGATCCCAGCTGCTCGATCACCGACCCGGACTGCGAGGCCTGCCAGTGACCACGAACATCGAAGCCGGTGCCGGACGGGTCTCCGTCGACGACAAGGCGATGATCAACTGCCGGGCCGACGTCAACCAGCTGCTGCCGCTCAAGTACCACTGGGCGTGGGACAAGTACCTCAACGGCTGCAACAACCACTGGATGCCGACCGAGGTCTCGATGCAGGCCGACATCGGCCTGTGGAAGTCCGCCGACGGGCTGACCGACGAGGAACGCCGCATGATCAAGCGGAACCTCGGCTTCTTCGCGACCAGCGAGTCGTTGGTGGCCAACAACATCGTGCTCGCGGTCTACCGGCACCTCACCAACCCCGAGTGCCGCCAGTACCTTCTCCGCCAGGCCTTCGAGGAGGCCGTGCACACCCACACGTTCCAGTACATCTGCACCTCGCTCGGGCTGGACGAGGGCGAGCTGTTCAACATGTACCGGGAGATCCCGTCCATCACGGACAAGGCCGCGTGGGCGTTGCAGTTCACGCAGCACCTGGAGGACCCGGAGTTCAGGACGGGCACGCCGGACCGCGACCAGGCGTTCCTCAAGGACCTCGTCGCGTTCTACGTGGTGTTCGAGGGGATGTGGTTCTACACCGGCTTCGCGCAGATCCTGTCGCTCGGCCGGCGCAACAAGATGGTCGGCATCGCCGAGCAGTACCAGTACATCCTGCGCGACGAGTCGATCCACCTGAACTTCGGCATCGACGCGATCAACCAGATCAAGATCGAGAACCCGCACCTGTGGACCGGCTCGTTCCAGCAGGAGGTGCGGACCATGCTCGCCGAGGGCTGCGAGCTGGAGATCGCCTACGGCCGCGACACGATGCCGAACGGCATCCTGGGGATCAACGCCGAGCTGTGCGAGCAGTACATGCGGTTCATCACGAACCGCCGCTGCGCACAGCTCGGCCTGGAGCCGGTGTGGGGGCAGGCGGAGAACCCGTTCCCGTGGATGTCGGAGATGATGGACCTGAAGAAGGAGAAGAACTTCTTCGAGACCCGCGTCATCGAGTACCAGAACGGTGGCTCACTGGAGTGGTGACGACACCACTGCCTTGGGCAGCCCGGCCCGGTCCGCGACGGGCCAGTCCAGCGGATCGGGTCCGAGCTTGACGAGCTCGGCGACCTGGAGCCTCGACCACGGCGAGATCTCGCGCGTGCCGTCGAGGACGTCGGCGGCGAACTTGCTCCACGCCACCCGTTCGGTGGAATCGACCTCGTCCGGGTTGGGCGCGGGGTCGTCGTCGGTGAGGACCCGGAACACCGGGCACATCTCGTTCTCGACGATCCCGTCCATCTCGGCGCGGTAGCGGAAGGACGGCAGCAGCAGCTCCGGTGCGGAGACCGCCATGCCGAGCTCGTCGCGCAGCCGGCGCACCACGGCCCGGGCGATGTCCTCGCCCGGTGCCGGGTGGCCGCAGCAGGTGTTGGTCCACAGACCGGGGAACGTCTTCTTGTGCAACGCGCGCCGCGTCAGCACCGTGTTGCCCGACGAGTCGAAGACGTAGCTGGAGAAGGCGAGGTGCAGCGGGGTGTCCGCGTGGTGCACCACGGCCTTGTCCTCGACGCCGATGGCCGAACCGTCCTCGGCCAGGAGGACCACCTGTTCCACAGTCACACCCCCATGTGACCACACGCGGCCGAAGATCGGGAACTGGCGTCCGGGTGAGGGGGCTCCACCGCGCGGATAGCCGGATCCTAGGTGGCGCACGTCACCCTGGGGTCATGACTTCCCCGTTCGCTCAGGCTCACACCATGTTCCTGGTGCTGGTCAGCCCAACGGGCCAGTACTCGATCTGGCCCGCGGTGCTGCAGGTGCCCGCCGGCTGGCAGGTCGTCCACGGAGTCGCCTGCAAGCAGTCCTGCGTGGACTACGTCGACGCCCTGCGGCCGGACCTGCCGGCCGCGGCCTAGTCTCACGGCAGCAGGACCAGTTTGCCCTCGACCTCGCGGTTCTCCAGGCGGCGGTGCGCCTCGGCGGCCTGCTCCAGCGGCAGGGTGACGACCTCGGGCTCGATGGCCCCGGCCGCCAGCTGCTCGACCAGTGCCGCCATGTCCGCCCGGAAACCGGCCGGGTCCTCGTCGACCGCGCGCGCCACGGTGTGCAGGACGACGCGAGGTCCCGGCGTGAGCTTCGCCCGCAGCAGGGCTCCGATGGTGCGCGCCAGCGCGCCCGTCCTGGAGTAGCCGGCCCCGGTGGCGAAGCTGAACCCGTACGACACGACCACGCCCGACGGTGCCGTGGCACGCCGGGAGCGCGCCAGCGACGGACCGCCGACCGGGTCGAACGTGGCCGCGACCGGCACGGGTACGGCGGTCTGGTCCGCGACCCAGGTGGCACCACCGGCCTCGACGCGGCGGCGCCTGCCGGGGCTCGAGGTGCCGTAGACCGCGACTCCCGCCGCCCTGGCGATCTGGGACAGCGCCGAGCCCACCCCGCCGGCGGCTCCGAGCACCAGCACGGCCTCGCCGGGCGCCGGTTTGGCCACGCGGTGGAACATCTGCCAGGCCGTGAGGTAGTTGAGCACCAGCGCGTCGAGGAGTTCGGCGGGAGGTCCCTCCGGCAGCGGGGCGGTCCGCGCCGCCGGTGCCAGCACGTGGGTCGCGTACCCGCCGGCGCCGACCAGAGCGCCGACGCGCTGGCCGACGGTGAACTCCGCGACGCCGGCGCCCACCCGGGCGACGTGCCCGACGACGTCGAACCCCTGGACCTCCGGCAGGGCACCGGGGGTGAGGCCCCGGCGGGTCGTGACGTCGTGGAACGCCACGCCCGCGGCCTCCGTGGTGATCAGGACCTGGCCGGGGCCCGGTTCCGGCACGGGCACGGCCTCCACCCGCAGCACCTCGGGACCTCCGGTGGAGGTCAGCCGTACCCGTCTCGCGCTCGCAGCAGTGGTCATGCCGAAAATATACTTGAGAATCTCAAGGATCTACTCACGGACTTGGTCACGGTTCGGCGAGCGCCTTGGCCAGCAGGGAGTGCAGGAGCCGCTGCTCCTCGTCGGCCAGGTGGGCGAAGGGCGAGTGCCGGGCGACGACGGCGAGGAGCCGTTCGCGCACCTCGCGGCCCTCGGCGGTGAGCACCAGCGTCCGGACGCGCCCGTCGCGGGGATGGGGGCGCCGCTCGGCGAGCCCGCGATTCTCCAGCTGCGCGCTGAGCAGGCTGATGTTGGAGGGGTCGCACCGCAGCAGCACGGCCAGCTTGCGCAGCGGTTGCGGTTCGGCGGCCGGGTCGAGGACCCACAGCAGGTTCGCCGTCGGGCCGGTGAGCTCCAGCCGTTCCAGGCCGTCGTGCATCCGGCCGCCGACCTCTCCCGCCAGGGCCGTCACCTGGTACAGCAACGAGGCCGCGAGCTCGTCGATCGCCATGCGCCGAGCTTAACTTGAGGGGTTCCTGGAGTTTCTCCACGAACGAAGGCCGGCCGGAAGGGCGTCCCCGATCGGACACCCTCCCGGCCGACGTCACCGGAACTGCTCAGAGCAGCGTGATGTACCCGCGGACGGACGCGCCGCCGTGCTCGTTGTTGCCCGCGTAGGAGGCCGTGAAGCCCTGGAGCAGCGTCGACAGGCCCACCAGCAACGGCACCTGCGAGTCGCACACGGCCTTGCCGGACGCGTTGGTCGTCGCGGTGCAGAGCGGTGTGCCCTTCACGGTCTGGAACACGACCTTCTGACCGGCGACCGGCGCCCCGGTGTGCTTCTCGGTCAGCGTGGCGTTGAGGCCGCGGACCGTGAAGCCGAGGAGCCGCAGCTGGAGCAGGGCCGTGCCGGCGGCGAGCTTCGACGGGGCGGGCGGCACGAAGTTGACCGCGATGCCCACCGGGCGGACGCCGACGCCGAGGGTGGCGGTGACCGTGTTGGAGGCCGTGTCGATGACCGAGACGGTGTTGCTGTTGAAGTTCGTGACGTAGGCGGTGACGCCGTCGGGCGTGAGGGCCACGCCGATCGGGCGGTCGCCGACCACGATCTTCTGGAGCTCGGTCATGGTCGTCAGGTCGACGACGGAGACCGAGTCGAACTCGCTGTTCGTCACGTACGCGCGGGTGCCGTTCGGCGTCAGCGCGATGCCGTGCGGGGTGAAGCCGACGGCGGCGGTGCCGACGACGGTGCGCGTGGCGACGTCGATGGCGGAGACGCTGTCGGAGCCCTTGTTGACCACGTACACGCGCTTGCCGTCGGCGGAGGCCGCGATCGCGGTGGAGGTGCTGCCCACCGGGATCGTGGTGGCGACCGCGTTGGCCGTCGTGTCGATCACCGAGACGCTGCTCGGGCCGACGACGTCGTGCGTGACGTAGACGGCCTTGCCGTCGCGGGTGACGACCACGCCGTCCGGGTTCTGGCCGACGGTGATCGTCGCGGTGACCGCCAGTGTGGCCGTGTCGACCACGGACACCGTGCCGTCGCCGTAGTTCGTGACGTAGACGAAGCCGCCGCCGGGGGCGACCGCGACACCCGCCGGGTGGCTGCCGACGGGGACGGACCTGTCGACGGTGTTGGTGGGCGTGTCGATGACCGTGAGCGTGTTCTGCACGGAGTTCGTCACGTATCCGCGGGTCCCGTCGAAGGCGACCGCCGCCATGTACGGCGAGTTGCCGCCGCTGTCGGAGATCGTCTCGGTCACCGCGTTCGTGGCCGTGTCGATGACCGACACCCCACCGCCGTTGTTGGCGACGTATCCGAGGACCCGGCCGGCGGGCGCCGCCGAGGCCGGGGTCACCACCAGTGCCGTGGCGACGGCAGCAGCCATCACCAATGGACGCAACCGCATTCTGAGAGCCTCCTGGTGCGATTCATCCCGACCTGTTCAGGACATCGCGACCGGACCAGCGGGCGTTAGCCTCAACAGCCGCTTCTCGAACCAGTGGTCGGCGTAGCCGGCGTCGTTGTAGCGGTCGATCTCGGCGAACCCGTGCTTGGCGTAGAGGCTCCGCGCCTCGACGAGGTCCGCGCGCGTGTCGAGCCGCAGCACCGTCACGCCGCGGTCGAGGGCCTCCGCCTCCATCGCGGCGAGCAACGCCGACGCCGCACCTTGCCCGCGGAACGGCACGCGCACGAACATCCGGGTCAGCTCGCCCACGCCGCCGCCGAGGAACCGCATGCCGAGGCACCCCGCGTCCTCGCCGTCGCGCGACACGACGAGGAACACCGGCACGTCGTGGTCCTGCTCGTCGCGCTCGTAGGCGTCGACCTCGGCGTCCTGCGCCGGCCGTCCCCAGTAGCGGCTGATCATCTCCGCGTTGTACTCGCGGTTGAGCGGCGAACGCGCGGCGTCGGCGGCCGTGACGGTCCAGGTGGTCATGGCATCATCATCGAAAGCCCGTCCACTGTGATTCAGGTCACCGCAACACCGGCGGGGCGGCGGGCCAAGTAGGGGCGTGATGTTCGCGGAGCTGTTCGACGAGCACGCCCATCCCCTGCACCGGTACCTGGCGCGGCGGGTGGGCGCCGACGTCGCCGACGACCTCGTCAGCGAGACCTTCCTGGCCGCGATGCGCGGCGAGGAGAACTACGACCCGGTGAAGGGCAGCGTCGTCGGCTGGCTCTACGGCATCGCGACGAACCTGTTGCGCGGCCACGCCAAGCGCGAGACCCGCCTGCTGCGCACCGCCGAACGCTACGGCGTCGACCTCGGCGTCGCGGAGTCGCTGGAGCACTCCGTCGTCGCCCGCATCGACGCCCGGTCGCACCTGCGCCGCATCGCGGGCGCGCTGGCCAAGATGGCCGAGGCCGACCGCGACCTGCTGCTGCTCGTCTCGCTCGCGGGGCTGAGCGTGCAGGAGGCCGCCGAGGCGCTCGGCCTGAACCCCGGCACCGCGAGGTCCCGCCTGCACCGACTGCGCGCCAAGCTGAAGGAAGTGGAACATGCGTGACGTGCTGGACGACGACCTCGCCGAGCTCTACCCGGTGCGGCCCGCCGACGACGCGCGCCTGGCCCGCCTGCGCGAGCAGCTCTTCACGGAGAAGCCACCACGCCGGTCGTACCGGTGGGTGGGCATCGCGGCGGCGGCCGTGGCGGTCGTGATGATCACCGGGCTCGTGGTGCTGCTGCGGCCCGTGACCCGGGACGCGCCGGCCACGATGCCGACGACGCCCGCCACCTCGTTGCAGGAGGCGGCGACCCTGCTGGAGCTGGCACCGAAGCCCACGAAGAAGTACCAGCACGTGAAGTACGTGGGATGGCAGTCGCTCAGCGGCAGGGACGGCAAGAGCGCGATGGCGTTCGAGTTCGAGGTCGACGTGTGGCTGCCCACCTCGCCGGACGAGATCGTCGTGACCCGTCGCCGGCTCACCGGAGGACAGCGCGTGCTCCGGGGAGAGCCCGCCACGCCGGACATGTACTTCTCGGACGGCTACCGCGGTCCGGGGGTGTGGGACTCCTTCTGCTCCGCCACGCCGTGCCAGGAGGGCACCGCCTCACTGGTGCTGCGCGCGGACCCGGCGCAGAAGCTCGAGGACGCGTTCTCGGCGATGGTCTCCCCGTTCACCACGGTCGAGGAGCGGGCCGAGCTGTACCGCAGGCTCCAGCTGTCCCCCGGGATCCGGTGGGACAACGGCGTGGTGCTGGCCGACGGAGGACGCGTCCGGTTCACGATCGACCCCGCCACGGGCCGGGTGAGCGGGTTCGAGGACAGCAGGTCCACGAGCAGGCTGCTCGACGGCGTGACGTCGTCCGGCACCATCACCTACGAGTGGACCGATCAGCGCCCGTCGTAGGACCGGGGCAGGTACCAGGCCAGGGCGGCGCGCAGCTCGGCCACGTCGCGTTCGCGCCGCCGCCTGCTCCGCTCGTGGGCGACCGGGAACACCCGCACACCGCCGTGCTGCGCGCCGAAGAAGCGGCGCGGCGCCGGGTCCTTGAGCCAGACGACGACCCACGGCCGTTTCTTGTGCGGCACGACGCGCACCCGTGCGAGCTCGTACCACCAGTACTGGTGGAACTTGCCGTTGCGGGTGGTGGCGATGCCCTCGCGGCTGATCTCGATGACGACCTTGCTGCGCGCCGCCGCGGCGAAGAACCGGGCCGCGCGCACGACCAGCACGCAGAACGCCGCCAGCGCGAGCAGCTGCGTGGCGCCGTTGGCCTTGGCGGCCGGGTCGGCGATCGCGGCGGCCAGCAGCGCCGCCGACAGGTTGACCACGCCCCACACCATCGGCACGAGCCGCGACGTCGAGAACGTCGCCGCGGCGGGCGTCATCGGCGCGGGCACCTTCGTGGCCGGCGGCTTCGGCGTGACGACCTGCGAGAGCAGGCGCGTCACCTCCGTCGGCTCCGGGCGCTTGGCCGGGTCGCGGTGCATGCACTTCTGCACGAGCGGGCGCAGCGCCTTGGGCACGCCGTCGATGTCGGGCTCGCCGTGGGCGGCCTTGTAGAGCAGCGTGGCGGTCGGGCCCTCGCCGAACGGGCCCTTCCCGGTCGCCGCGTAGACCAGCACGGCACCGAGCGCGAAGACGTCGGACGGCGACGCGACCTCCTGGCCGGTGATCTGCTCGGGCGAGAGGAAGCCGGGCGTGCCGAAGACCATGCCGGTCTCGGTCAGCGCCGTGTGCTCCATCGCGCGGGAGATGCCGAAGTCGATGACGCGTGGGCCGTCGGCGCCCAGCAGCACGTTGGACGGCTTGAGGTCGCGGTGGACCAGGCCCGCCCGGTGGATCGCGGTGAGCGCCTCGGCCAGTCCCTCGGCGAGTCGTCTCAGGTGGTGCTCGGGCAGCGGGCCGTGCCGTTCGATGGCCTCCTGCAGCGTGGGGCCCGGCACGTACTCCGTGGCCATCCACGGGCGGGCGGCGCGCGTGTCGGCGTCGACGACCGCCGCGGTGCCGGCGCTGCCGACGGCGCGGGCCATCTGGACCTCGCGGCGGAACCGCTCGCGGAAGCGCGGGTCGTCGGCCAGCTCGGCGCGCGCGACCTTGACCGCGACCTGCCGTCCGTCGCTGCCTTGTCCCAGGTAGACCGTTCCCATGGCACCACGGCCCAGCCTGCCCAGGAGCAGGTAGTCGCCTATGCGTTGTGGTTGGTCCACCTTCACCGGTTCGAGGGTAGCGGGAACTCGGGCTCAAACCTCACATCTGAGTAGATCTACGTACGCTTTCACCCATGGGTCGGACACGGTTGTACCGCGACGGCGAACTCGTCGACTCGAACTTCCCGGTCGCCGACGTCGCACAGCACCTCCGAGACCGGTCCGCGGTCATCTGGTTCGACCTGTGCGCGCCGACCGAGGCCGACATGGGCCTGCTCCGCGACGAGCTGGGGCTGCACGAGCTGGCGATCGAGGACGCGTTCTCCGAGCGCCAGCGGCCCAAGGTCGACCGCTACCCCACCCACCTGTTCCTCTCCGTCTACGCGGTCCGCTACGACAAGCACGAGGTCAGGACGTGCGAGGTCGACGTGTTCGTGACCCGCAACGCGCTCGTGACGGTGCGTGAGAGCGAGGACTACGACCTGGCGGGCGTGGAGCGCCGGTGGGACAGCGCGCCGCAGCTGGCGTCGAGCGGGGTGGGGTTCCTGCTGCACGGCCTGCTCGACGACGTCGTCGACGGCCACTACACCGCCGCCCAGCAGCTCGACGACGAGATCGAGGCGCTCGAGGACCGGATCTACGACGAGAAGCCGCACGTCGGCCGCAAGGCGCTGCGGCTGCGGCGCGCCCTGGTGCAGCTGCGGCGGGTCGCACTGCCGATGCGCGAGGTGCTCGGCTCGTTGCTGCACCGCGAGCACGACCTCGTGGACGACGCGATGACGCCGTACTACCTAGACGTGAAGGACCACGCGCTGTTCACCGCCGAGCTGACCGAGTCGATGCGCGAGATGGTGACGAACCTGCGCGAGGCCGAGGTGGCGGTGCAGGGCAACCGGCTGAACTCGATCATGAAGAAGGTCACCAGCTGGGCCGCGATCATCGCCGTGCCGACCGCCATCTCCGGCTACTACGGCATGAACGTGCCGTATCCCGGCTTCCAGCAGCCCTGGGGCTTCTGGGTGTCCTCGGCGGGCATCCTCGGCCTCTCCTACTTCCTCTACCTCATGTTCAAACGCCGCGATTGGTTGTGAGCCAGTTTTGAAGATCCACCTGACCCGCCGGGCCGAGCTCGCGATCATCACGATCGACGCGCCGCCGCTCAACCTCTACTCGCTGGACCTCGACGCCGAGTTCCACGACGCCCTGGACGAGCTGGGCGACGCGCGGGCGTTGCTGGTCAACGCCTCCGGCAAGGTCGTGTCCGGCGGTGTGGACGTGTCGCTGTTCGCGGCGCAGGAGTACCGCGCCGACGCGCAGGCGTTGTTCGACCGCATGCTGCTGCTCCCCCAGCGCCTGGCCTCGTTGCCGATCCCGACCGTGTTCGCCGCCCACGCGCTGTGCCTGACCTGGGCGTTCGAGCTGGCGGTGGCGTGCGACCTGGTAGTGGCCTCGGCCGGCGCCCGGTTCGGGCTGGTCGAGAAGGTGGTGGGCCTGACGCCGACGATGGGCGGCACGCAACGCCTGGCCGCGCGGGCGGGCGTGGGCCGCGCGAAGGAGTTCGTCATGACCGGCGACCTCTACGACGCCGCGACCCTGGAGCGGTGGAACGTCGTCAACCGCGTGTTCCCGGACGAGGGCTTCGCGGCGGCCGCGGAACAGTTCGCGGCGGCGCTGGCCGTCGGCCCGACGCAGGCGCATTCCGCGACGAAACAGGTCCTCGCGCATTTCGAGAACGGCGGCGTGCCCGAAGCCGACGCCCACGTCACGACGATCGCCTCCGCATTGTTCGAGACCGAAGATCTTCCACGCGCTGTGCACAGCTTCCTCACAGACGGTCCCGGCCGCGCGACATTCACGGGTCGCTGATCTCACACATCAGAGAATCATATGGCTCGGTGATAAAACCGTGATCTACCTGCTCAAGCCGACGGACCATTCCTACCGGGCGGGAAGATGATGTTGCGGCACAACAGGTTCGGCTTGACTCCACCCGTCGTCACGTGCAGTGTGCTGTCCGTTCAACGGCCCCCGGTACAAACTCCGTCGCACGGGTTCTGTACACATTCCGCAACGGCCGACGACACAATCAGCGAGTTCACGGTCCCCCGTCGTGAACGCGCGTGGAGGTAGAACCAGCCGTGAAACTGAGATTGGCCGTGCTGCTGACCGGTGGTGTCATCGCGCTGGCCGCCTGCACCCCGACCAAGGCGGCCCAGCCGACACCCGTGGCGGAGAGCACCAGCGCCACCTCGACCAGCACCACCGAGAGCTCAGCACCCCCGAGCAGCAGCTCGGTGGCCCCCACCAGCACCACCGCGCCGAAGTCGGCCACCAACGGCCCCGTGAAGCCGCCGCCCAACCCCGGCACCCCCGCCCCCGCGGGCGCCCCCGGCTGGCAGCTCACCCAGAACAACACGGGCCTGGCCGCCCAGGGCCTGACCTGCGACGCCCTCCCCGCCTACACCGGCCCGGCCTCCCCCGCCGCGGGCACGGTCATCTCGGGCAAGCGCATCGAACAGGCCCTGGTCCTCTTCGCGGGCAACATCACCATCGAGAAGTCCTGCATCCGCCCGGCCAAGCTGAACGAGGCCGCCCCCCTCGTCACGACGAACGGCCCGTGCGGCAGCAACTCCTGCCAGGTCACCGCCGCCCCGGTGACCATCCGCGACTCGAACATCGACGGCTCCCGCCTGTCGGCGTCGACGATCGCGAAGTCGTGCGCCTTCCTCGGCGTCGGCACCCTGCAGCGCAACTACATCACCGGCATGGGCTCGGGCATCTGCTTCTACAACACCGGCAGCTCCCTGAACGCCCTCGCGGACGGCAACTACATCCGCGGCCTCCGCACGGCGGGCGACGCCCATAACGACGGCGCGACCATCCGCGACTTCCCGCTGGACCGCAACCCGAACCGCACCCTGACCTTCCGCAACAACCGCATCGACTGCTCCACGGGCCAGGACACGGGCGCCCTGTTCATCCAGACCTACGGCGGCGACATCGACAATGTCACCGTCGAGGGCAACCTGCTGGAAGGCGGCGGCTACCAACTGGGTCTCGAGTCGAGCCACGGCAACCAGTACGGCCGCAACATGCGCGCGATCAACAACCGCTTCACCGGCTCCGGCTGGGGCGCGGCCTACGTGACCGCGAACGGCGTGGGCTACAAGTGGGCGGTCTGGCAGGACAACTACCTGCTGGACCCGAACGCCCCCGACGCCAAGGGCAAGCCGGCGGGCACTCCTTAGTTCCTGCTGCTCAGCGCCGCGCCGGACTCTTCGGTCCGGCGAGGCGCGACGCCGAAGGCGAGCAACCCCGCACGCGATGCCGAAGGCGAGCCGACTCAACCCCCGCACTTCCAAGCGAAGCCGAAGGCGAGCAGTCACCCCTGACGCCGATCAGAGCCGGTGCACCCACCCGTGGTTTGCGATTGGGGCTTGACTTTGGGTGCGAGGTGCTACCACTCGTGGCTCGGGCGGGTGCACGCCCACGCTGGAACAGGCACCCGCACGGCAAACGCAACCACGCTGGAACTACGCCCCATCCCGCAACTTCAACCACCGGGAACTCAACGAGTCCCAAATCTCCTGGTACCGGACGAACATCTCCCGAACCCGCTCAGGATCCACCTGATCAGCCGGAGTGGACGCCACGTAATACCCAAGATCATCCTCCAACCGGTGGAACCGGGAGGAAGCGTCCTCCATCAACACCCACAACGACCGCCAGGCAAAAAACGGCTCCAAAGCGGACACCACAGTCACGACCGCGACCAACGAGAACGCCGTCCCCGTCCAAGGATCCAGGTTCTGGAGCCCGAGGATGATCGTGGACACCGCCGAAAGCACCAATGTGGTCAGTCGGACGGCAACGGACTTCCAGCGGAACCGGTGCTTTCGTGACCGCGCGTACGCGTGTCCACGCTGGATCTGCGACTGCAGGTGATGGGCGAGTTCCAAGGGCTTCAGCCCGGACGGCAAGTCGGTCACCCACGAGAGATTAGTTTCCGGGTACGTTCGCCGCGTGCAGTTCGCAGGACCGAGAACCTTGCTCGCGATTCACGCCCATCCCGGCGACGAGTCGACGTCGACCGGGGGCTTGCTCGCCCACTACGCCCGTCAAGGCGCCCGC
>NZ_DASVFL010000084.1:0-31137 GCF_036380075.1 Lentzea sp.
CAGAGCAAGCCACATCAGGTCAGGGGTGTCAAACCGCCGAAAAGCGTGGCGGTTTGACACCCCTGACCTGATGCAGCGAGTGCTGGGGCACGGCTCGTGACGGGACCCACCCCACCGGAACCTCCCGTTTCAAGCCAAGAGCAAAGCCAAAAGCAGCTCGGCTTCGCCGTCGCCGTGATCGCGAGGCTACCGGGTCGCCAGTCTCGCGCACTGCAGCACGAACAGGTCCCACGGACGGCGCGGGTCGCGTCCCGTCATCGCGGTGATCCGGCGAAGGCGGTAGCGCACGGTCTGCGGGTGAACTCCCAGTCGTGCCGCCACTTCCTCGGCGGTGCCCGCCTCGAACAGCGCGTCGAGAGTTTCGAGGAGGTGGTCGTGGCCGGTCGTGATCGGGGCCAGCACGGTCGACGCCGCGCGGTCAGGGTCCGCGTCCGTCCGGCCCGCCAGCAGTGCGATCACCTCGGCGTCTCCGCGGTCGAGGACCGGCCGGTCCGCGGGTGCCCGGTCCAGGCACGCCTTCGCCAGCCGGTACCAGCGCGGTGCCTCGTTCGCGCCGATGTCCGCGAGCACGCAGCACCGTGCGGACCGGCGGTGCAGGACCAGTCGCAGGGCTTTGGCGTCGGCCTGTGCGGCGACGACTACGCCGGTTCCGTCGATGACCGCGTGCATCACGGGCTCCGACATGGCCGGCAGCACCGCCTCGACGGACGCGGGGGTGTGGAGCACGACGACGGTGAACCGCTGGGGGAGGTGCACGCCGAGCTCCCGCAGCCGGGCGACGAACGCGCCCTCGTGGGCGTGCCGGCCCAGGACGAGGTCGCCGACCAGCCGGCTGAGCGCGCGGTCGCGGTCGGTGCTGATCCACGCCTCGGCGGCCTGGTAGCCCTCGTGCAGCGCGTCGGCCAGCCTGTCGTCCGCTTCCAGCCAGACCTGGGCGAGGTCGGCCATGTCCTTGACGGTGAGCGCGTCGCCGAAGTGGTCGGCCACGTACCCCATGAACGCGCGGGCGGCGACCCGGTACGAGCGGAGGATCACCGACAGCGGCCTGCCGTCCCGCGCCCGCACGGCACCGACGCCGCGGAACCGGAGCGCGTCGGCGTCGGTCAGGGCGGTGCCGGTCGCCCACAGGTCGAGCACGCGGCCGACGTTCCAGCGGATCTGCGCGCGCACCTCGTCCAGCTGGAGCGCGTCGAGCGCCTGGTAGCCGGGGATCTCGGCGAGGATGACGCCCAGCAGGTGGTCGACGAGCGCGGCGTCGTCGCCGGTGATCCGCCGGCGCACTTGGTCGCGTGGGTCGGGCACGAGAGCTTTTTAGCAGAAGATGACAAACTTGGCTGTCTCGGACTGACAAGTCATCTGGTTCGCCGTGCGCGTGCCGAGGAGAGTGGCGCCGCAGGGTCTGGACGATGTGGAGAGTGCGCGTGGACACCGATGTGATCGTGGTCGGGGCCGGTCTGGCCGGGCTCGCCGCCGCGGCGGAGATCGCCGATGCGGGCAGGAAGGTGCTGCTGCTGGACCAGGAGCCCGAGCAGTCGCTCGGCGGACAGGCGTTCTGGTCGCTCGGCGGGCTGCTGTTCGTCGACAGCCCCGAGCAGCGCCGGCTGGGGATCAAGGACTCCCGCGAGCTCGCCTGGCAGGACTGGCTGGGCAGCGCGCAGTTCGACCGGTCCGAGGACGAGTGGCCGCGGCGCTGGGCCGAGGCGTACGTCGACTTCGCGGCCGGCGAGAAGCGCAGCTGGCTCAAGGGCATGGGGCTCAAGGTGTTCCCGGTCGTCGGCTGGGCCGAGCGAGGTGACGGCAGGGCGAACGGCCACGGCAACTCCGTGCCGCGGTTCCACATCACCTGGGGCACCGGGCCCGGCGTCGTCGAGATCTTCGAACGGCGGGTGCGCGCGCACGCGGCCACCGGGAGGATCACGTTCAAGTTCCGCCACTGCGTCGACGAGCTCGTGGTCGAGAACGGGACCGTGACAGGCGTGCGCGGCAGGGTGCTCGCGCCGAGCACCATCGAGCGTGGCCAGGCTTCTTCCCGTGATGTGGCGGGGGAGTTCGAGCTCACCGCGCAGGCCGTGGTCGTCTCGTCCGGCGGCATCGGCGGCAACCACGACCTCGTCCGCGAGTCGTGGCCGGAGCGGCTCGGCACCCCGCCCAAGACGATGGTCGCCGGTGTGCCGGCCCACGTGGACGGCCGGATGATCGGCATCACCAGGACCGCGGGTGCCCGCGTGATCAACGCGGACCGCATGTGGCACTACGTCGAGGGCCTGCGGAACTGGAACCCGATCTGGGAGAACCACGGCATCCGCATCCTGCCCGGCCCGTCGAGCATCTGGCTGGACGCGACCGGCGAGCGCCTGCCCGCACCGTACTTCCCCGGCTTCGACACCCTCGGCACGCTGGGCCACCTGCGCCGCACCGGCCACGACTACTCGTGGTTCGTGCTCACGCAGAAGGTCATCGAGAAGGAGTTCGCGCTCTCGGGCTCGGAGCAGAACCCCGACCTGACCGGGCGGGACCTGAAGCTGCTGCTCGCGAGGGCCCGCGGCAACAACCCGAACTCGCCGATCGAGATGTTCAAGAAGCACGGCGCGGACTTCGTGGTCGCGCAGACGCTGACCGACCTCGTCGCCGGCATGAACAAGGTCGGCGACTCCGAGCTGATCGACGAGACGTCGTTGCGCTCGCTGCTCGAAGCGCGCGACCGCGAGCTGACCAACCCGTTCTCGAAGGACGCGCAGGTCACCTTCCTGCAGCAGCACCGCACCTACCGCGGCGACAAGCTGCTGCGCACCGCCAAGCCGCACCGGTTCCTGGACCCGGCCAACGGCCCGCTCATCGCCGTGCGGCTCAACATCCTCACCCGCAAGACGCTGGGCGGCCTGGAGACCGACCTGTCCGGCCGGTGCCTCGTCGACGGGACGACGCCCGTCCCCGGCCTGTACGCGGCCGGGGAGGCGAGCGGCTTCGGCGGCGGCGGGATGATGGGCTACAACGCCCTGGAGGGCACGTTCCTGGGCGGCTGCCTGTTCTCGGGCCGCACCGCCGGACGGGCCGCGGCCGCCGCGATCGGCTGAGTCACCGGTCGCGGTCCTCCAGGTAGCGCGTGTGGTCGGCCTGGCGTTGCGCGTCCGCCGAGTGGAACCGCTCGGCGGTGCGCACCGCGTCGGCGTGCAGGAGGTCGAGCTGCCGCACCAGTTCCGTGCCGGAACCGCGTGCGGCGGCGTACCACCACGGCAGGTTCAGGTACGACTGCACGGACAGCGGCAGGTCCGTGCCCACGAGCCGGGTGACGGCGTGCAGCGCGTCCGGGTCGGCCCGCAGCTCGCGCGGCCGGTCCAGCACGCCGCGCAGCACCTCGGCGATCTCCGCCAGCTTCGGCGGGACCTCGTCCGGCACGCGCAGGTCCCGCACGCGCAGCACGAGCGCGTCGAGCTCCCGGCGCAGCTCGCCCGCCTCCTGTTCGGGATCGGTCACCAGGACGATCCGCTCGGGAGGGGCGGCGAGCGCGCCCACGCCGTACAGGCCGACTACGACCACCACCCAGTACGACCCGGCGAGTCCCGCGAAGTGCAGGAGCAGCCCTGCGAGCCCGGCGGTGCAGCCGGCCAGGTTCTTCCACGACGCGAGGTAGCGCAGCACCGGGTCACTGGTAGCCACGGATCTCCTTGAACGCGGCCGAGAGCGACCGGCTGCGGGCGTCGAACACCTTGCCGCCGCTCATCTTCGCGATCTGCTCCATCTCGGCCGTCGCGCTCTCGCCGAACAGCACCGGGAAGATCGGGATGCCCTTGAGGTTCGGCGGCAGGGTGGCGTGGAAGGCCTGGAAGTCGCCGACGTCCTCGTTGCCGGTGTTCTCGCCGTCGGTCATCAGCACGATCGACGTGAACCGGTCGGGGTCCGCGTCGATCTGCCGGCGCAGCACGTCGTACCCGCCGCGCAGGCTGCTGTAGATCGCCGTGCCGCCGGACGCGTCGAGCGACGTCGCGGTGGTGCGGATCTGGTCGAGCACCGGCCGCGGGTCGGTCTGCGGCACCTCGTACTGCAACGGCGGCCGCGCGGTGCTGCTGAACGGCAGCAACGTCACCTGCTCCCGCCCGTGGAACCGGCTGAACCTCCCGGCCAGCGACTCGTCGGCGCCCGTCAGCCCGGACAGCGCCTGCCGGAGGCCGTCGATGCGGTCGCCCTGCATCGAGCCGGACGTGTCGAGCACGTAGAGCGTGCGGGACGGGCGGCGCAGCTGGTCGAAGTAGGTGGTGACGAGACCGTCCACAGCGGACTGGCTGCCGGGGAAGGGCAGTTCGACGAGGTCCTTGACCGTGAACTCGCCGTTCAGCTGCACCTGCGGCGTGGTGGGGCGGCGGTGCGTCGACTCCATGATCTTGCGCTGGACGTCCGCGCTCTTCAGGTGGTCGGAGAGCTTCCGGTGCGCCTCGCGGGCGTCGGACGACGCCGACGTGAGCAGCGTGAGCGGGTAGTCCGCCGTCACCACGCCGTCGCTCGGGTGGACGAGCGTCAACGGCTCCGGCAGCGTCGCGTTGAGCGACAGCAGCACCGACTCGTAGTTGATCAGACCGTCCACTTTGGTGCCGGGGTCCTCGCCCTTCGCGCGGCGCTGGTAGGCCTCGGACAGCCAGCCCGACGAGCCCGCCGAGAGGGTCTGCGCGGAGAAGAACTCCTTGAGCTGCGGCGCGACGGCGGCGATCCTGTTCGCGTCGAGCGCGGAGCCCTCGCCGGAGAGCGCGGCGGCGACGCCGACCAGTGCCGAGAAGCCGGAGTTGGACGCGGACGGGTCCGTCATGCCGTAGGTGAACTTCCGCGCCCCGGCCGCCTGGGCGATCTCGGCCCAGCCGACGCGTTTGCCGTCCCAGCCGAGCTCCTCGACCTTGCTCGCGGGCAGGCCGAGGACGACGGGGGAGGACATCACCTTGGTCGCGGTGCCGAGCCGCTTCTGGGCGTCCGGCACGAGCTCGAGGTAGCGGTTGGAGGAGAACCAGACGGCGTCGAAGCCCTGTTCGACGGTGCCGCTCGCGACCTTGTCGGCGCCCTCGATGGTGCCGGTGAAGCTGAACTTGACGGTGACGCCGGTGGCCTTGGCGGCCTCGTCGAGGACCGGTTGCAGGTCGGCGAGCTCGCTGCCGGCGAGGACGCGCAGGGTGCCGGGGGTGGCGTCGCCGACCGGTCTGGCCGGGTCGGCCTCGTCGGAACACCCCGCCAGCAGTGCCGCGACGGCGACTACCGGGACGATGCGGCGGATCATGACTGCTCCTGGGAGTGCTGACGGCCGATGTGGTCGTGGGCGCGCCGGATCTCGGCGTCCAGCGCGGTCACCGTGCCGGACATCGAGTCGGCGGCGCGGGCCTTGAACGTGTCGATGGCGTCGATCGCCGCGTAGATCTGGTCGAACGACGTCCGCACCGCCTCGACGCCGACGGCCGGCGTCGCCGCGATGCGCTGGATGTCCTGGCCCTGCAGGGAGATCGCGGTCGCGTTGGAGCGCAGGAGCGAGTCGGTGAGCCCGCGCACGGCGTCGACCTGGTCGATCACCTCGCGCTGCCCGGCCAGTGCCGCGGCCACCGCGACACCGATCCGCAACGCCGTCACGGTGGTGCTGACCGCTCGTTCGACGCCCTTGACCAGCTCGTCGTTGTTGCGGCGCACGACATCGAGCGCCAGGTAGCCCTGCGCGCACACGGCGAGCTGGGTCAGCAGGTCCTGGTGTCGTTGGCGCAGGCCGAAGAGCACGTCGGCGCGCAGGGATTGCGCGCGGGCGGGGTCGGACAGGTCGAGGATCGCCACCTGGCGTTCCACGGCCTCGTCCATCTCGGCGGCCAGCGCGGCGTCCTGCGACAGCTTCGTCATCAGGTCCCACAGGCGTTGCCGCTCGCCCTTGATGGCGGCGTTGTCGCGCTTCAGCGCGTCCTGGCTGGACCGCAGCCTCAGCACGATCCGGTTCACCGGCTCGTCGGCGGCGCGCAGGCGGGCCAGCAGGCCGCGCGCCGCGTTGCCACCGGGGAGGAAGCCGAGGATCTTGCGGCCGGTGAGCTTCGACAGGTCGGCCGGGTCGAGCTCCTTCACCGACCGGCGCAGCTCCGCGAGGCTCGTCGACATCTGCGCGCCGTGCGGCGACGAGACGGACGCGAGCGTGCGGTCGAGCAGCCGGCCCGCGATCTGGGCCGCCACCCGCATCTCCGCCTCGCCGAGCACCAGCGCCTCGTCGGCGATGCGGCTGAAGTCGGGCGACCGCGGGTCGACGGCGTTGAGCGCGTCGACGAAGGCCGCGGCCCTGGCCGACAGCTCGGTCTGCACGCCGCTGTCTACGGGGATCAGCCCGGCGGCGCGGTCGACCGGTACGGGCTCGACCGGGTCCGGTGGCGTCAGCACGAAGTCGGTCATGTCAGTACTGCTTCGCGATGGCTTCGAGCATCCGCTCCAGCGTCTCGTGCGCGGGCGGTTCGACGACGTCCACGATCGTCTGCGGCACGGTCAGGTTCTTCTCCTTGACGACGTCGGTGAAGTACTGGGGATCGGACGTGCGGAACCCGAACGTCGCGGCGAGCTTCCCCAGCTCCGGGTCGGTCGAGAGGAGCTGCCCGACCCGGTCGCCGGTCTCGCGCAACGGCACCAGCGTGTGCTTCGACAGCACGGTCGGCGCCGGGTAGAGCAGCTTCATGCCGGGCTGGATCGTCGAGTCGCCGCGCACCACCCTGTCGACGAACTGCGCCTCGTACGCGAGCACCAGCGGCGTCTTGCCCATGCCCGCGGACAGGTAGTCCTCGAACGGCCCGTCGGAGCTGCTCTGCGTGTACCCCTGGTCCAGGAACAGCCTGGACACCACCGGCAGCACCTTGGCCTCGGCGTCCTGCGACGACACCACCCCGCCGTTCGCGACGAACGACGTGATCGCGAGGTACATCGCCGCGGAGTTGGAGTCACGCGGGTCGGTCGTCGTGACCAGCAGGTTCTTGCGCGCCGGATAGGCGGTGTTGCCGGGCAGCTGGTCCCAGCGCGTGCCCTTGGCCGCGAGGTCGAGGAATGCCTGCACGTCGAACGTCCGGTAGCCGGGCCCGGACTTGGCCACGCCCGCCTTCGTCAGCAGGTCGACGACCGGGTCGAACGTCGCCACGACCATCGGCGACGAGAACGGCGCGTACGTGCGCGCCGCCTTGCGGTCGCGCTGGATCTTCTCGGCGGCGGGCGCGGACGACGGGAACGCGAAGTCGTACACGTCCAGGTTCACCGCGGTCGCGATCTGCCGCGACCCGGCCGGATCCACCTCGACCTCGAGCCCGTGCTTCGCGAACACGTCCTTGACCCGCTGGTCGGCGAAGAAGGCGAGCTTCTCCGAGCCGATCACGCCGCGCACGGTCTGGAGCTGCTGCCGCGCGTCGTCGCCCTGCCCCAGGACGATGGCGGTCACCACGCCCACCAGCAGCACGACGGCGAGGCCGATGCCGAGCGTTCTCTTCACTGTCCACCTCTGCTGAAACCCTGTCGGGGAACAGATCTTTCGTCACTTCGACGCTGTTTCGAGGTGGGTCGTCGCAATCGTGAGATGAACACTCGATGAACGCACCGATGAGTTCTCCGGCGTCCCCTGGTCGACCTGACAGGAGAGTCCGGGAAGAGGAGGTTCGAGCGATGAAGTTCGTGACGATCGGCTACGGCGACCGCGAGGGCTACGACCGCATGGCGGCGACGGCGCGTGACGCGGCGCATGCGCACGATGACCGCCTGCGCGCGGCGGGAGCGGAGACGGGCATCGCCGGACCGCCCGTGCAGGTGCGCAACCACGGTGGTGCCGGCACGACGGTGGAGGAGGGCCCGTTCCTGCAGTCCGCGCTGCCGGTGGCGGGGTTCGCGCTCATCGAGGCGGCGTCGCTGGAGGAAGCCGTCGAGCTGGTGTCGGGAACCCCGTGCGCGGTCGGCTACGGGGTCGTGGAGGTGTGGCCGCTACAGACCACCGAGGGGTGACCTGTCGCCCACGGACCACTTGTGGCCGAACGGGTCCGTGAAGCCGCCCTGCCGGTGCGTGCCCCACGGCATCTGGTGGCTCACGACGGTGGAGCCGGCGGTGGCGCCGGCCGCCACGGCACGGGCGATGAACTCCTCGGGGTTCTCGGTGAACAGCTCGACCCGGACGCTGGTGACGTCGCCGGGAGCGGACTCCGCCGGGTTCTCCGGGTTGACCTCGTGGACGAAGAACGGCGCGCCGCCGATGTCCAGGCCGGCGACGCCGCCGAGGTTCCACATCTCCGTGGCGCCCAGGGCGGACTTGTACCAGGCGACCGCGGCGTAGGCGTCGGGGACGATCAGCATCACGGAGACGATGGGGGGCTCGGCCATGCGGTTCAGCTTGCCGGATGCCGGGCTACCGCGCCCGCAGGCCGCGGCGGACGGCGCGGGCCTCCTCGTCGAGCAGGTGGCGGGCGCGGGTGGCCCAGTCCGCGGAGATGCGGAAGCTGTCGCCCTTGAAGCGCGGGAACACGTGCAGGTGGAAGTGGAAGATCTCCTGGAAGGCCGCCTCACCGTCGGCGAGGAACACGTTGACGCCCTCGCACCGCAGCCCCGACCGGCGCAGCGCGCGGCCGACGCGGTGCCCGATGCGCCAGACGTGGGCGCTCGTGTCCTCGTCGAGGTCCTCCAGCCCCACCGCGTGCTGCCGGGGCACGACGAGGACGTGGCCGGGCGTCACGGCACCGAGGTCCATGAACGCGACCGCCCGGTCGTCCTCGTGCACCAGGCTCGCTTCGGCTTCTCCGGCCACGATGGCGCAGAACACGCATGCGTCAGTCACGCGGGAAGCCTGTCAGAGGTCCGACAGCAGCCAGCCCACGTCCCGCAGCAGCGCGTGCCGCCACCCCACCCGGTCGTGCCCGGCGGGAGACCGGTTCACCCGCACCGAAGCCCCCGCGGCCGAAGCCAGCTGCTCCACGGCCTCGCAGTGCCGGTGCATCCGCGGCTCGTGCTCGCCGACGTCGAACGCCACCCGCAGCCCGGACAGGTCCGCGAGGCCGCTCAGCCGGGCCGCGATGTCGCCGCCGGCCGGGCCGTCGAGCGAGATCCCGGCGTCCGGCAGGTCGCGCGCGTACCAGAACGACCCCGACTGGCACGCCACGCGCGACACCAGCGCCGGGAAGTCCAGCGCCGCCTGGAAAGCGCTCAGGCCGCCGAGGCTTTGCCCCGCCACGACGAGTCGCGCGGGGTCCACGGTCACGCCGTTCTCGGCCAGCAGCGGCAGCAGTTCGTCCTGGATCGCCTGCCACAGCGCGGGAGTGCTGTACTCGGCGTAGCGATCACGTGGTGTGGGAAGGAAAACGAGGGTGGCGGCCGGCATGTCGCCTGCCTTCACGGCGGACTCGAACGCGGCCGCGAACGGGTGCACGTACATCCAGTCGTCGCCGTCGAGCAGCAGCACGACCGGCTCACCGCCCTGGTGCACACGAACGGTCTTGCGTCCCAACGCCCCGCTCCACCGGACGCGCAGCGACGGCACGTCGACCACGTCGTCCGGACCGGCGACCGGCCAGTGCGGCTGCGGGTCGAGGTCCGGTGTGCTGAGCAGCGAACGGTTCGGGCCCGCCGCGGAGGGGTTGCGCGGGTCGGCGTGCTCTTCGCCGTCGGCGTCGACGAAGTGGTACGTGATGCGCAGGCGGTCGGGCAGCTCGACGTCGGCGGACCAGAGGTCGCCCCCCTCGTGCGTCAGCTCGACCGGGTCCAGCACGCTCTCGAACCGGAGCGTCGCCGGGCCGCCGCGCCAGTCGAACCTCGTCATCGGGCCACCGCCAGCTGGTAGGAGGAGTCGCGGCCGAGCAGGTCGCGGTGCGTGCCCTCGGAGGTCACGGTGCCGCCGTCGAGCACGATCACTCGGTCGGCCACGTCGAGCAGCGGCGGGCTGCTGGTGATCACGACCGTCGTGCGGCCGCGGCGCAGCCGCGCGATGTTGCGGGCGATGAGCTGTTCGGTCACCGCGTCGACGGCGGTGGTCGGGTCGTGCAGCACCAGGATCTCCGGGTCCGCGGCCAGGGCGCGGGCGAGCGACAACCGCTGGCGCTGGCCGCCGGAGAGGTTCGCGCCGCGGTCGCGGACGGCGTGGTCGAGGCCGTCGGAGTGCAGCGCCACCACGTCGGTGAGCATCGCGGCCGACACCGCCTCGTCGACCAGGGCGCTGGTGCCGGAGGGATCGACGTTGTCCCGCAACGTTCCCGCGAACACCTCGTGGTGCGACGGGTTCACCAGCAGGCAGGTCCGCACGCTCTCGATCGTCAGCGCCGCGACCTCGCGCTCGCCGACCCGGACGACGCCCGAGTACGAGGCCGGTGGCGTCTCGACGGACAGCAGCGACACCAGTTCGGCCGCCGCCTGCGGCTGGTAGGCCGCGATCGCCACGAACTCACCGGGTTCGACCGAGAAGCTCAGGTCCCGCAACGTCCCGCTGGAGACCGACGAGACCTCCAGGCCGCTCTCCGGGCCCGGCACCTCGACACCGGGCGTCATGCGCGCGGGCGCGGCCAGGACCAGGGCCATCCGGTCGGCCGACGCGCGCGCGATCATCACGTACTTCGGCATCTCGGAGAACAGCTTCAGCGGCTCGATCAGGAACTGCGCCAGGCCGACCACCATCACCAGCTGGCCGATGGTGATGGAGCCCTGGAACGTCAGGTAGCCCGCCCACAGCGTCACCGCCGCCGCCAGCGACGAGTTCAGCGCCAGCGCCAGTCCCGCGTAGACACCGTTGGCCCGCGCCACCACGATCGACTGCTTCTTCGCCTCCGTGCTCACCCGGCGGTAGGCCTGGAACGCCGCGTAGCTGCCGCCGAACCCGTGCAACGGCCGCAGTCCCGCGATCAGGTCCGACACCTTGGCGCCGGCGCGGGCGACCTTCTCCTGCTGCACCTGTGTGTTCGCGCCGATCCGGCGCGACATGACGCTCAGCACGCTCAGGATCGCCGCCGTGCCCGCGAACACGAGCACGCCCAGCGGCACGCTGATCACCGCCAGCACGACGCCCGTGATGACCACCGACACCAGCGAGCTGATCAGCAGCGGCACCACCTCGATGATGTCCGCGGTCTGGTCGGCGTCCTCGGTGGCGACGGTGAGCACCTCGCCGGACTTCAGGTCGACCTCGCGCCCCACCGGCTGCAGGCCGCGGTCCGCGACCGCGACGCGCCACCGGTGCGCCTCCGTCGTGTTCGCCTTCTGCAGGATCCGCATGCCGAAGCGCCACGAGTACGAGACGGTCGCCATGACGAGTCCCAGCGCCAGCAGCGCGAGACCGAGCGAGCTCAGCTCACCGCCGCGCAGCGCGTACTCGACGATCACGCCGAGCAGGATCGGCACGGCGGTCTCGGCCGCCTGGTAGCACCCCATCAGCAGGGTCCCGGAGGTCATGGCTCCGCGGTTGCGGCGCAGGGCGACCCGGAGGATCTCCTTGCCGGTGCGGACTTCAGTGTTCGTCAACGTGGCGCGCAATCGCTTCGGGGGTGGAGAGGGACAGCAGGTCGCGGATCGTGACCGCGGGACCGAACTCGCGGCGCAGCAGGCCGACCAGCCGGACCGCGAGCATCGAGTGCCCGCCCAGGTCCGTGAAGCCGCTCGTCATGCCCACCTCGTCCTCGTCGAGGTCGAGCGCCTCGGCGAACAGTTCCCGGACGACGACCTCGGTCTCGGTCAGTTCCCCGACCTCCTGCCGCACCAGCGTGCCGAGCGGGCGGGCCTCGGGCAAGGCCGACGTGTCCGCCTTGCCGTTGACGGTCAGCGGGATCGCGTCCACCGCGGCGAAGTGCGTGGGCCGCAGGTAGTCCGGCAGGCCCGCCCCGACCTCGGCCGCGATCGACGGGATGTCCGCCCCGTCGGCCAGCACGAGGTAGGCGGCGAGCCGGTACGCGCCGTCGACCTGCGGGTCGGCCTGCGCGACGGCGGCGACGAACCGCACGGCCTCGTGGGCGGCGAACCGCGCCTCGACCTCGCCCAGCTCGACGCGGTGACCGCGGATCTTGACCTGCTTGTCGGTGCGGCCCAGGTAGAGCAGGTTGCCGTCGGGACGCCGGATCACCAGGTCGCCCGTCCGGTACATGCGCTCACCCGGCACCCACGGGCACGCCACGAACCGTTCCGCGGACTGACCCGGTTGCCCGAGGTAGCCGCGTGCGATGCCCACGCCCGACACGTACAGCTCGCCGGGAACGCCGTCCGGCACGTGCCGGAGCCACGGGTCGAGCACGTACACGTCGGTGTTGTCGATCGCCACGCCCACCACCGGGTCGACGCAGTCGAACGTGCCGACGCCGAGCGTGTTGATCGTGTACTCCGTCGGCCCGTAGAGGTTGTAGCCGACCACTCCGGGGGTGTCGGCGAGCAGCTGCCACAACGTCGGCGTCACGGCCTCACCGCCGAGCAGCACGAGCGCGGGCTTGTGCGTCCCTCCGAGCAGCCCCTCGGCCACCAGCTGCTGCGCGTAGGTCGGCGTCACGTTGATGACGTCGACCTCGTGCTCCAGGCAGTACTCGACGAGCCCGGTGGCGTCGCGGCGCAGCTCCTCGTCGCAGATGTGCACCTCGTGGCCGTCGGCGAGCCAGAGCAGCTCCTCCCACGACATGTCGAACGCGAACGACACGGTGTGCGCGATCCGGAACGTCCGGTGCCCGTGCTCGGCCAGCACCGGCTCGAAGATCCGCCGCTGGTGGTTGAGGAGCATGTTGGTGAGGCCGGCGTACTCCGTGACGACGCCCTTGGGCTTGCCCGTCGAGCCGGACGTGTAGATCGTGTAGGCCGCGTGCCGGAGCCGGTCCGGGTTGTCCCGCTCGAAGGTGACCACGGGTTCGGCGTCCGGCCACGGCTCGTCGAGCGTGAACACCGGACCCCGGATCCTGGATGCCACCGCACTGGTCGTGATGATGAGCGACGGCCGGGCGTCGTCGATGATCGCGGCGATCCGCTCGTCCGGGTGGTCCAGCTCCAGCGGCACGTAGGCCGCGCCGCAGCGCAGGACGCCGAACAGCGCGACGACCCAGTCCGGCGAGCGCGGCACGGCGATGGCGACCGACGTCTCGACGCCGATCCCCTTGTCCGCCAACACGCCCGCGAGGTGGCGGCTGCGGTCGCGCAGCTCCGCGAACGTCATCGTCTCGCCGTGCGCGACGAGAGCGACCCGGTCCGGGTTGCGGTCCGCCGCGACGTCGAACAGGTCCACGACCGTCTCGGTGCCGAAGTCGTCGGCGGGGTTCAGTTCCGGCTCGGGCCCGGTGCCGCGGAGGGCGCCGATCGGTCCGTCGGTCCGCGCGAGGTCGCCGAGGATCCGCACGTACTCGTCGAAGAGTCGTCGTGCCAGCGCGGGATCGGTGACCTCCGGCCGGTACTCGAGCTTGACGGTGAGCTGCCGGCCCGGCGTCACGACCCACGTGAACGGGTAGTGCGTCGAGTCCTCCGACTCGTGGGCCACGATGCCGTTCTGCGCGTTGAGCTCGTCGAACGTGTCGTCGCCCAGGAAGTTCTGGAGCACGAACAGGCTGTCGAACAGCTGGTCGTGCCCGCTCGCGCGCTGGATCTCGCCGAGGCCGAGGTGTTCGTGCTCCATCGCCGCGACCCGCGAGGCCTGCACGGAGGCGAGGAACTCGGCGGCGGTGTCGCCCGGCCGCGCGGACACCCGCATCGGCACGGTGTTGAGCAGCACGCCGACGACGTCCTCGGTGCCTTCCTCCTCACGACCGGAGACCGTGACGCCGAAGACCGCGTCACCGCGCCCGGTCTCGCTGCCCAGCAGCAGCCCGAGCGCGCCGGTGACGACCGAGTTGAGCGTCACGCCGTTCCTCGCGGCGGCTTCCTTGACGCGTGCGGAGTCCTCGTCGGTGAGGGTCCGCACGATCTTCGCCGGCAGGGTGTCCGAAGTGGACCCGTCGCCGAGCAGCGTCGGGCCGGGCAGATCGGTGAGGTACTCGGCCCAGAACCGTTCCGCCGCCTGGACGTCCTTGGCCGCGAGCGCCCGGCAGTAGCTCTCGAAACCGGGCGAGGCGGGGGAGGAGTCGACGGGGTCGCCCGCGAGGAACGCCCGGTAGGCCCCGAACAGGTCGCGCAGCACGATCTCGCGCGACCAGCCGTCCCACAGCAGCAGGTGGTAGCTGAACAGCAACGCGTCCCGGCCGTCCGGGAGCGCGAGCACGGTCAGCCGCACCAGCGGCGGGCTCTGCAGGTCGAACCCGGTGGCGCGGTCCTCGGTCCGGATGGCCTCGACCGCGTCCTGGTCCGGCACCTCGACCCTGCGGACCTCGACCTCGCCGCCGGGCGTCAGCACCTGGACCGGCGTGCCGTCCTCGTCCTCGAACCCGGCCCCGACGACCGGGTGCCGGGCGATGACGTGCCGCACGGCGTTCGCGAGCGCGCCGGTGTCGAGGCGCCGGTCGAACGCGAAGTAGCTCTGCGCCACGTAGTGCCCGGAGCCGCTGAGCTCGGCCTGGAAGTACAGACCGCGCTGCAACGGCGAGACGGGCGCGGTGCGGCGCGCGGTGGTGGAGGCGTCCGCGATCCGTTCCAGTGCCAGCAACCAGCGTGCCGCGATCTCGTCGGACACGTCCTCCGTCAGCGCGAACGTGGCCTTGAGGCTGCCGGTGACGGTGTCGGCCCAGCAGTTGACCTCGACCGCGTACGGGCTGGGCCGGTGGCCGGCGTCGACGTGCAGCGCCTTCTCCTCGCTGCCCCGGCCCAGGTAGTTGAACAGCACCTGCGGACGCGGCAGGGCGGCCAGGACCGGCGCGGTCTGCGGGTTGAGGTAGCGGAGCTTGCCGAAGCCGACGTGGGTCTCCTCGTCCGGCTGGCGCTCGGTGAGCTCCTTCGCGGCCGCGACCGGGTCGGTGTGCGGGCTGAGCCGCACCGGCGCGATGGACGTGAACCAGCCGACCGTGCGGGTGTAGTCGTGGTGGTCGCGGACCGGGACGCGGCCGTGGCGTTCCAGCTCGATCGTGAGATCGGTGGGGGTGGCCTGGATTTCGGTGAGGGCGGTGCGCAGGGCACCGGCCAGCAGTTCGGTGAGACCGAGGTCCAGCGCGGTGGGCGCGGTGTGGACGACGCGATGGGTGATGTCGGCGGAGAGGGTGACGGTCACCTCGCGCTGGTTCCGGACCCGCGGGGTGAGCGGTGGGGCGTCCAGGGCCTCGACCCAGCGGGGCAAGCCCCGGGTCGACTGCGCGTCGAGGGTGAGGGCGCTCGCGTAGGTGCCGAACGGGGTGGTCGCCGGCGCGAGGTCCTCGCCGCGGGCGGCCGCCGCGATGTCGTCGAGGAGGATCAGCCAGGAGACGGCGTCGACCGCGAGGTGGTGGACGACCACGACGAGGGTGCGGCTGCTGTCGAGCCAGGTGAAGGCCGCCAGGACGCCGGCTTCGGGGTCCAGGCGGTCGGCGGCCTCGTCGGCGGCTGCCTGCGGGTCGGCGGTGGTGGTTCGGACGACGACACCGGTCTGGGCCCGCGGGTCGCCGGAACTGTCAGACCCGCTTGAGACGATAGGAGTGGGGACCCGATCCCCCCAGGGGGCCTGCCAGTCGGGATCGATTCCGAACGACCACACGCCGTGCTCGACCGTCAGCCGCATCCGCAGCGCCGCGTGCGCCTCCAGCACGGCCCTGGCGGCGCGTTCCGCCGCTTCCGGGCTCGCGCACTCCACCTGCCGCGCCTGGGCGAAGCGCCGCAGCTCCCCGCCCAGCTCCCGCTGCCGCAGCACGATCGGCGTCGGCACCACCGGCCCGTCGGCGACCTCCGCCACGACGGGTGCCTCCGGCGCCGCCACGGCGAACTTCGACGCCAGCGACCGGGGCGTCTTGTGCAGGAACAGGTCGCGCGGCGCGATCCGCAGCCCCAGCCCGCGGGCCCGGTTCACCACCGAGATCGCGATGATGCTGTCACCGCCGGCCGCGAAGAAGTCCGTGTCGGCGTCCACAGCGGACCCCGGCAACACCTCCGCGAAGAGCCCGACCAGCGAGTCCAACGCAGACGAGCCCAACGCAGGCGAAACCGACACAGACGGGTCACCCGACCCGACTGCAGCCTCCTCGACGCGCGCCCGGTCCTCCAGCGCCCGCCGGTCCAGCTTGCCGTTCACCGTCAGCGGCAGCGCGTCCAGGGACAAGATGCGCTGCGGCACCATGTGCACCGGCAGCTTCGCGCCGAGCAAAGCGGACACGTCCGAGGCAGGCGTGCCCACCACGTGCGCGACGAGGTGGTCGCGGGAGTCCGCGACCGTCACGGCCACGTCGACCACGCCCGGGATCGCGCGGACCGCCGACTCCACCTCGCCCAGCTCGATGCGGAAACCCTTGAGCTGCACCTGGTCGTCGGCGCGGCCGACGAACTCCAGCGAGCCGTCCAGCGCGCGCCGTGCCAGGTCGCCCGAGTTGTACATGCGCGAGCCGTCGCCCGCGAACGGGTCCGCCACGAACCGGCACGCGGTCAGCGCGGAACGGTCGTGGTAGCCCAGGGCCAGTTGCGGGCCGGACACGTAGATCGCGCCCACCTCGCCCACGCCGACCGGGCGCAGCGACGGGTCGAGCAGGTACGTGCGCAGGCCGGGAATCGGGCCGCCGATCGGGCTCACGTCGTGACCCGACGCGAAGTCGGCGGAGTCCAGGACGCGGTGCGTCACGTGGACCGTGGTCTCGGTGATGCCGTACATGTTCACGAGCTCGGGCCGGTCGGTGCCGTAGCGCTCCACCCAGCCGCGCAGCCGCGGCAGCTCCAGCGCCTCGCCGCCGAAGATCACGCGCCGCAAGGCGGGCAGCGGCTCGCCCAGCCGGTCGGCCTCGATGAACTGGTAGAACGCCGACGGGGTCTGGTTCAGCACCGTCACGCCGCGGGCGCGGACCAGCTCGTGGAAGTCGACGGGCGACCGGGTCAGGCCGTGGTCCGGGACCACCAGTTCGCCGCCGTGAGCCAAAGCACCCCACAGCTCCCACACCGCGAAGTCGAACGAGTACGAGTGGAACTGCGTCCACACGTCGTCCGGGCCGAAGTCCATGTCCGGCTGGGTGTTCGCGAGCAGCGCCACCACGGCGGCGTGCGGCACGACGACGCCCTTGGGCTTGCCGGTCGACCCGGACGTGTAGATCACGTACGCCGGGGTGCGCCAGTCGAACTCCGGCAGCACACCCTCACCGGGCACGTCCTCGCCGTACACCAGCACCCGCGCGGGAACACCGGCACCAGCCAGCAAACGCTCGAACCGCGCGCGGTGCTCCGCCTCGACGAGCACGACCTCCGGGGCCGAGTCGGCGAGCACGTACTCCAAGCGCTCGTCCGGGTAGGCGAGGTCGAGCGGCACGTACGCGCCCCCGGCCGACACGATCGCGACCAGCGCGACGACCTGCTCCACCGACCGGGGAACCGCGACCGCGACCCGCTTGTGCGGCCCCACCCCGGCGTTCACCAGCGAACGGGCCAGCCGCGTCTTGGCGTCGGCCAGCATCCCGTACGACAGGCCTTCTGAGCTGCCGTCGAGGTGGCACATCGTTACGGCCCGCGCCGACGGGTCGCGCCGGGCGGCCGCGTCGAACAGACGGGCCAGCGTCACCGGCGTGATCTCCGCCGCGGCCCGCCCGCCGGACAGCTCCGGCACGGGCACGTTCTCCAGGCGCAGCACCGAGTCCAGCGCGTTGGTGAACGCCGTCAGAACCGCACGGGCGCCCGCTTCGCGCACGACCGTGGTGTCGTAGATGAGGTTGAACCGCAACGCGCCGTCGCCGCCCCGCTCGACCACCAGCGTCAGCGGGTAGTGCGGCGCGCCCTCGTTGACGACCTCGGCGATCGTGAACGGGCCCTGCAACGCCGTCACGTCCGTGGCGACGTCGAACACGACGAGCGTGTCGAACGCCGACCCGTGCGGAGCCTGCCGCCCGATGCGCGTCAGCGAGACGTGCTGGTGCGGCAACACGGCCGTCTGGTGCTCACGCACCGAGTCGAGCAGCTCGCGCGACGACGTGGACCACTTCACGCGCACGGGAATCGTGTTGATGAACAGGCCGACCATCTCGGCGATGCCCGGCACGTCCGCGTCGCGCCCGGACACCGTCGACCCGAACACGACGTCCTGCCTGCCCAGCAGAGCGCCCAGCGTCACACCCCACGCGCTGTGCACGGCGACGCTCAACGGCACCCCGGCCGCGCGCGTCCGGTCGTCGAGGTCGGCCGCCGCGTCGACCACCGCGTCGGCGAACAGCTCCGACGGCGTGTGCCCCTCCGCCACGAACGACGGACCGGGCAGCCCGGCCAGCTCGTCCGCCCACACGCGGTCGCTCTCCGAGGCGTCGGCCTGGACCAGCCAGCGCACGTAGTCCGCGTACGAGCCGCGCACGTGCACGGAACCCGGCTTGTCGTACTCGGCCAGCAAAGCACGCAGCATCGGCGGCACCGACCAGCCGTCCGCGATGATGTGGTGCACGGTCTGCACCAGCACGTACCGCTGCGGCGCCGTGCGGATCAGCGTGAACCGCATCAACGGGCCGCGCGCGAGGTCGAACCCGGCCACGCGGTCCCGTTCGGCGAGGTCGGCGACCTCCTCGCCGGTCATGCCCTGACCGTCCACAGTGGAGAACTCGGGGCGCACGCCCGACTCCAGCACCGAGACGACCCGTCCGTCGGCCAGCGACACGAACCGCGCCGCCAGGTTCGGGAAGAGCTCCAGCACGCGGGCGGCCGCGGCCTCGAGCCTGCGCGCGTCGACGGACCCGGTCAGCGTCAGCAGCTGCTGCTCGACGTACCGGTGCGCCGACTCGTCGTCGAACACCGAGTGGAAGTACAGGCCCTCCTGCAACGGCGTGAGCGGCAGGACGTCCCGCAACGACGGGGAGTCCAGCGAGTCGACGTCGGACTGGGTGAGCGGCAGCAGGTCGAAGTCGCTGGGGGAGTGGCCGCCCTCCGACGACGCCGCCAACGCCGCCAGGGCCTCCAGCGCCTCGGCGAAGTACGCGCCGATCTTGGCGGTGTCGTCGTCGGTGAACACGCCCGACGGCCACGAGATGACCGTGACGAGCTCCAGTTCGCCGTCTGCGCCGGGTTCGGCGGAGGCGTTGAACTCCAGCGCCCGCGGCAGGCGCATCGCCGGGTCGCGCTTCTCGCCGAGCTGGCCCGCGTTCTCCGCGAGCTGCCAGTCACCCGTCGCGCCGCCGCCGAACCGGCCGAGGTAGTTGAACAGCACCTGCGGCCGTGAAGCGTCGAACTCGTGGCGCCCCAGGTACTTCAGCGCGCCGTACGAGACGCCGTTGCTCGGCACGCGCGCGAGGTCTTCCTTCACCCGCTTCAACGCCGACGGCAGGTCGTCGACGTCGCCGGGGTCGACGGTGACCGGGAACAGCGTCGTGAACCAACCGACCGTGCGGGACAGGTCGGGGTCGAGCGGCACGAACCGGCCCTCGCGGCCGTGGCCCTCCAGCTCGACGTGCGCGAACGTCTGGTCCTGCCCGTTGTCCCGCCGCCACTTCGCCAGCGCGACCGCGAGACCGGTCAGCAACACGTCGTTGACCTTCGCGTGGAACAACGCGGGCACGTCGCCCAGCAACGCCGCCGTGGCCGCTGACCCGACCGTCACCGTCCGGACCTGTTCGCCCGCGACGACATCGGACTCACGCAACGCACGCCGGCCGAGCAGCTGGTCCTCGCCGGGCAGTGGGCGCCGGTAGTAGGAGAGATCGGCCGTGAAGTCCGCCTGCTCCAGCAGCTGGGTCCAGCGCCGGAACGACGTGCCGACCGGCCGCAGCTCGATCGGAGCTCCGGACGAGACCTGGTGCCACGCCCGGGCGAGGTCGTCGAACAGGATGCGCCACGACACACCGTCGATCACGACGTGGTGGATCACGATGACGAGCTGCCGGGCCTCGGACCGCCACACGGCACGCAGCACCACGCCGGCCTCGGGGTCCAGCCCGGCGGTCGCGAAGGCGACGCACTCGTCGACCGGCGCGGTGCTCTCCTCCCACAACGCCCGGCCGTCGGCGGGGATGTCGAACGACCAGCGCTCGCCGCGAACCAGCCTGGCGCGCAGCATGTCGTGCCGCTCGACGACGGCGTCCAGGATCCGGGTCAGGGCGTCGGCGGTCAGGGCGGCGGGGGTGTTGAGCACGACCGACTGCACGAAACCGTCGACCGCGTCCGTGGTCTCGCCGAGCCACTGCACGATCGGCAGACCCGCCACCGGACCGGTCGGCAGGTCGTCGTGGTCCACGGCCGTCGCGCTGTCACGGGTCGCGACGGCCGCCAATGCCCGCGGGGTGCGGTTGACGAAGATCTGCGTGGCCGTGACGAACACGCCCTCGGCGCGCAACGCCGACAGCAGCGAGATCGCCAGGATGCTGTCGCCGCCCAGCTCGAAGAAGTCCTGGTCGGCGCCGACCTGCTCCAGGCCCAGCACCGACGCCACCGCGGCGCAGACCACGGCCTCGTCGTCGTTCCCGGCCGCCGTCACCGGACCGGTGCCGGCGACGGGTTCCGGCAGCGCGCGGCGGTCGAGCTTCCCGTTGGGCGTCAACGGGAACTCGCTCATCACCACGACGTGCGCGGGAACCATGTACTCGACGAGGTTCTCGGTCGCCCACTGCTTCACGGCGTCCGCGGTCAGGTCGTCGTCGGACGGCACGACGTACCCGACGAGGTAGTTGCCGCCGGCGGAGTTCTTGCGGACCACGACACAGGTGTGGCGCACCCGCGGGTGCTCGGCGAGGGCGACCTCGACGTCCTCCAGCTCCAGCCGCATGCCGCGGATCTTGACCTGGTTGTCGACGCGGCCGAGGAAGTCGAGCGACCCGTCCGGCGCGAACCGCGCCAGGTCACCGGTCCGGTACAGGCGCGAGCCGTCGGAGGCGAACGGGTTCGCGACGAACCGCGACGCCGTCAGCCCCGGCGCGTTGACGTACCCGCGGCCGAGCAGGAACCCGCCGATGTACAGCTCGCCGCCGACACCGACGGGACACGGCCGCAGCCGGTCGTCGAGCACGTACAGGTCGGTGTTCGGGTTGGCCTTGCCGATCGACGTCGACAGCCGCTCGGCCTCGCCGCGGTAGATCACGTGCGAGACGCCGATCGTGGCCTCGGCGGGGCCGTAGCCGTGGTACATCGGGATGTCGAGGCGCGTGCGGAACCGGTCGTACAGCTCGGGCGTGAGCACCTCGCCGCCGCACCACACGTGCCGCAGGCTGCCCAGCTCGCCCTCGCCCGCGATGTTGAGCAGCACGTCCAGCATCGACGACACCAGGTACACGAACGTGACGCGGTGGCGGTCGATGGTGTGCAGCAGGTGGTGCGGGTCGCGCTCGCCGCCGGACCGCACGACCACGGTCCGGCCGCCGCACACCAGCGGCAGGAAGATCTCGTTGATCGAGATGTCGAACGACAGCGGCGCCTTGAACAGCGACGCGTCCGAGTGTCCGAAGTGGAGGATCTGGTCCACCTGCCACAGCAGGCGTTCGCTGATCGCCTCGTGCCGGATCATCGCGCCCTTGGGGCGGCCGGTCGAGCCGGACGTGAACATCACGTACGCGAGCTGGGCACCGGCGATCGTCACGTCGGTGGGCTCGGCGGAGTGCTCGCCGAACGCCCAGTCGGACAGGTCCACGGCGACCGCTTCCGGTTCGCCCTCGTGGCCGCTGCCCAGCACCGACACGACCCGCGCGTCGGTGATCACGGACTCGCGGCGCGACGCCGGCCACTGCGGGTCGAGCGGCACGAACGCGCCCCCGGCCTGCAGCACGGCGAGCAGGCCGACGACCATCTCCGCCGAGCGGTCGAGCGAGATGCCGACGACCTGCTCGGTGGTCAGGCCGCGGCCGAGCAGGTGGCGGGCCAGCTGGTTGGAGAAGGCCAGCACCTCGCCGTAGGTGAAGGCGCGGTCGCCGTCGTTGACCGCGACGGCGCCGGGACGCTGCCGGGCCTGCTCGCGGAACAGCTCGACGATGCTCGGGCGGTCGCGCGGGAACTCGTTGTCGTTCCACCGCGCCAGGTCCGCGAGCCGCTCCTCGGCCGTCCGGGAGGTCAGCGTGCCCAGGGTGCGGTTGGGGAACTCGGCCAGGTCGTCCAGCACCCGTTGCGCCTCAACGGTGTCGGTGCCCTCGGGCAGCGGGATCGCCCAGCCGTCCGGGGTTTCGGTGACGTCCCAGTGCTGGCCCTTGTCGGCCCAGACGAGCAGGTCGCCGAACGACGTGTCCGGGCCGAGGTCCAGTCCGTCGACCTCGAGCGCGGGGTCCGCCCAGCGGGTCAGCGCGACGGCGCTCGCGACCGCGGTGGTCCGCTGCGGGTACTCGCCGGCACGGCGCCGGACGGAGTCGATGCGGGCGGTCGACAGCAGCACCTGATCCATAAAGGTGAGCCTAACCTAACTGCTTGCGGAACCGAATCGCCAAGCAGCCCAAAGTGCCGCGTAACGCCCGTCACGCGCGACGAGCTCCTCGTGCGTGCCCTGTTCCAGCACGCGACCGGCGTCCAGCACGGCGATCCGGTCCGCGGCGATGGCCTGGGTCAGTCGGTGCGCGACCAGGAGCGTCGTGCGGCCCCGGCAGGCCGCGAGCGCGGCCCGTTCCAGCGCGGCGGCACCCTGGCTGCCCGCCTCGGCCGTCGACTCGTCGAGCACGACGACGGGGGAACGGCCGAGCACCAGGCGTGCCAACGCGATCTGGGCGACCTTGGTCACGTCGAGGCGCTCGCCGCCCTCGCCGACGTCGGTCTGCAGGCCCTGGGGCAGCGCCTGGACCCACGAGTCGGCGCCGACGGTCCGCAGCGCGTCCATCAGTTCGTCGTCGGTGGCGTCCGGGGCCGCGAGCCGCAGGTCCTCGGCCAGCGGACCGGCGAAGACGTGGGCCTCCTGGGTGAGGATGCTGACCAGCGCGCGGGCCCCGGCCTCGTCGACGTCGGCGAGGTTCGTCGGTCCGATGTGGACGGACCCGGTCAGCGGGGTGCCGGTGCCGGCGACCAGTGCCGCCAGCGTCGTCTTGCCCGCGCCGGTCGCGCCGACCAGTGCGAGGGACGTGCCGGCGGAGATCTCCAGGTCGACGTCCCGCAGCACGTCGTGCTCGGACTCGGGGTAGCGGAAGGAAAGCCCGCGCACCGACACGGGGAGCGGTCGTGCGTCCGCGTCGACGGCGACCGCGCTGCGCACGAGCTCGTCGCCGTCGGACTCGGTCGTGACGCCGACCAGCCGCGTCAGCCCGGCGCCGGACTTCTGCGCCTCGTCGAAGAACGCCATGATCAGGCCGAGCGGCACGAACAGCTTGTGGAACAGCAGCGCCGCCACGGAGACCTGGCCGAGCGACGACTGCCCGTTGGTCACCAGCAGGTAGCCGACGATGATGATCAGGCCGAGACCGATGAACTCGGCGCGGTTCTCCCGGCCGATGAACCGGCCGAAGAAGCGGAAGACGTCGATGCCGATGTTGCGCACTCGCCACGACTCTGCGGTCACCTTGTCGCGGAAGGCGTTCTCGAGGCGGTAGGCGCGGACCGTGGCGATGCCGTCGAGTCCGCTGATCAACGCCTGCGCGCGGTCGGCCTGCGCCTCGGACCGCGCGCGGTAGAGCGGCTGCGACCGCGGCAGGTACCAGCGCAACGCCAGCCAGTACGCGGGAAGCGCGCAGGCGCCGGCGAGACCGAGCCGCCAGTCGAGCCCGAACATGCCCGCGGTCGCGATCACGACGAGCACCACGGCCGAGAAGATCGTCGGGATGGCCGTGCGGAAACCCTTGGAGATCACGGCGACGTCGTCACCGACACGGGACAGCACGTCGCCGCGGCCGACCTGCTCGATCCGCGCGCTCGGCATCCCGAGCACCGCGCGGACCGCGCCTTCCCGCAGCTGTGCCAGCATCTCCGCGCCGACCCGGCCGACCAGGTAGGTCGACACCGCGGTCATGACCGCGCCCAGGAGCGCGGCCACGACCGTGGCGGTGCCGATCGTCCACAGCACGGACGGGTCCCGACCCCCGACGATCTCGTCCACCACGGTGCCCAGCAGGAACACCGGGACGATCTGCAGCACCGCCCCGGCCACCGTCGCCACGACCGTGGCGATCGGCAGTCCGGGAGCGGAACGGCAGTGGCCGAGCACCCAGCGAAGGGCTTCCCGTCCGGTCGCGGTGCGCAGGATCGGTGCGGACGCGGCGGAGACGCTCGTGGTCACGAGGGAGAAGCCTTTCGCAGGGGTTGTTCGTGCTAGGCAGCCGACTTGGCGGCCTTCACCAGTTCGTCGACCGCGTACGGCATGGACGCGAGCGTCGCCTGCGAGATCGCGGCGCCGATGGCGGGGCCCTCGCTGTCGAGCAGCCAGTGGACCTTGCCGGCCTTCACCGCGGGCAGGTTGGTGAACAGCTCGAAGCCCTTCAACGACTTCTGGTCCGCCTCGTCCGCGATCACGAAGACGCGGTCGACGTTCATCACGTCGATGCGCTCGGGCGACAGCGTCACGAAGAACTTGCCGGCCGCCAGCTCGTCGACCTTGGTGTTGCCCTTGAAGCCGATGCCGGTGATGACCTGGCCACGCACGTCGGTGGTGCTGAACGGCGCGACGGAGTCCTTGTACCAGGACGTGACGACCGCGGTCTCGTTCGCCCAGGCCGGGTTCGCCGTCTTGGCGGCGGCCATCTTGTCGTCGACTTCCTTGATCATCTTGGCGCCCTCGGCCTCCTTGCCGAGCGCCTTCGCGATCTGCAGGGCGTTGTCCTGCCACTTCGCGGAGAACGGCTCGGTCTCGGCCTTGGTGCGGCCGACCACCGGGGCGATCTTGCTGAGCTTGTCGTACCAGGACTGGTCGGCCTCGGAGTAGACCGCGACGATCAGGTCGGGGCGCAGCTGCGCGATCTTCTCGTAGTTCGGCTCGGTGTCGCCGTTCTTCATGACGACCTCGGGCTTGGCCGAACCCCACTTGTCCTTCACCCACGCCCACTGGGTGTTGATGTCGGGCGACTTGCCCTCGGGGTTCGGGTACTGGTCGACCATGCCGACCGGCACGGTGCCCAGCGCGAGCATCGTCTGGTCGTCGGTGTAGCCGAGGGAGACGACGCGCTTGGGCGCTTCCTTGATCTCGGTCGTGCCGAAGAAGTGCTCGACCTTCGCCGGGAACGTGCCACCGGAGGCACCGCCCGAGTCGGGAGTCGTGGCAGGCGTGGAGGAACCGCACCCGGCGAGGACGCTGGCACCGACCACCGCGGCTGCTGCCACGGCGGTCAGTCGCTTCCAGGTCATGGTCGTTCTCTGGCCCATTCGGCACCTCGTTCTTCGCTGCCCACGCGGCGGGGGAAATTAGGACAGCCGAACCTTATCACCCACTTAGGGCAGGCTAACCTAGTTCTTGGTCACTCTTCGATACCACGTGCGTCCGCCCGATCGGCACGATCAACGGCCGCTCGCTGACCGGGTCGTCGATCACCTTGGCCTGCAAGCCGAACGTGTCCCGCAGCAGCTCGCCGGTGATCACCCGGCTCGGGTGCCCCTGCGCCACGATCGAGCCGTCCTTCATCACGATCAGGTTGTCGCTGTAGCGCACCGCGAGGTTGAGGTCGTGCAGCACCATCACGATCGTGCAGCCGCCCTCGTGCAGGTCGTCGACGAGGTCGATCACGTCGATGGCGTGCGCGAGGTCCAGGTACGTCGTCGGCTCGTCGAGCAGCAACAGGTCCGTGCCCTGCGCGAGCGTCATGGAGATCCACACCCGCTGCCGCTGCCCTCCCGACAGCGAGTCGACGGGCCGGTGCGCGAGGTCGGCGACCCCGGTCATCTCCAGTGCCCGTGCGACCACGTCGGCGTCGTCGCTGGACCACTGCCGCACCCAGCTCTGGTGCGGGTGCCGGCCCCGCGCGACCAGGTCGGCGACCGTGAGGCCCTCCGGCGCGATCGGCGTCTGCGGGAGCAGCCCCATCCGCTTCGCGACGTCCTTGGTCTTCAGGCGCGCGATGTCGTCGCCGTCCAGCAGCACCGTGCCCCGGCGCGGCTTGAGCAGTCTCGCCAGGGTGCGCAGCAGCGTCGACTTGCCGCAGCCGTTGGGGCCGATGACGGTGGTGATCACGCCCGTCGGGATGGCGACGTCGAGGTTGTCGAGGACGACGCGGTCGGCGTACCCGACCGTGACGCCTTCGGCGCCCAGGCGGGCGGCATCGGTGCGCAACGCGGTCATAGGTCAACCTTACTTTGGTGAGGCTGACCTCAGGCGGCGCGTTTCACGTTCGCCCGGACCAGCAGGTACACGAGGAACGGCCCGCCGATGACCGCGGTCACGATCCCGACCGGCAGGTCGTTGGGCAGCACCACCCGCGCGACCAGGTCCGACCCGATCAGCAGCAACGCCCCGAACAGCCCGGAGGCGACCAGCGGCGGCACCGGCGACCGCAGCAGCCGCATGGCGATCTGCGGCCCGACCAGCGCCACGAACGGCACCGGCCCGGCGGCGCTGACCGCGACACCGGCGAGCAGGACCGCGCACAGCAGCAGCACCGCCCGCACGGCCCCGTAACGGACGCCGAGCCCGGCGGCCACGTCGTCGCCGAAGTGCATGGGCCGCAGCTGGAAGGCGACGAACAGCACGACCAGGACCAGGGCGGTCATCAGCCACAGCGACGTCCACACCTCGGTCCACGACCGCGCGTTCAGCGAGCCGACCAGCCACGCCTGGGCGCGGGCCACGTCGCGGATGTCCGCCAGGGCGAGCAGCCACGTCGTGAGCGCCTGCATGGCCGCGTTCACCGAGACGCCGACCAGGATCAGCCGGAAGCCGTCGATGCCCTTCTTCCACGCCAGGAAGTAGACGAGCAGCCCGGTCAGCAGACCGCCCAGCAGTGCCGCGGCCGGCAGGCCCAGGGAGCCGCCGAGGGCCGCGCCGCCGCCGGCCGTCACGACGAACACCGCCGTGGCGCTGGCGCCGGAGGTGATGCCGAGGACGTCCGGGCTCGCCAACGGGTTGCGGGCCACCGACTGCGTCAGGGCGCCGGAGATCCCCAGGGCGACGCCGGCGATCAGGCCGACCAGGGCGCGCGGCAGGCGCAGGTCGAAGATCACGAACTCGTCGACGCGCTCGCCCTGCCCGACCAGCGTCCTGAACACCGCACCGAGCTCGATGGTGAAGTCGCCGACCGAGATCGACACGCAGAAGACGAGGAAGGTCGCCGCGGCGAGCAGCAGGGTGACCAGCGCGATCCACGGGCGCCAGACCCAGGACCAGCGGCCGACGCGGACACCGGGGTGCATCCGGGTGCTCATGCCTGCCTGAACTTCCCGAGCCACACCAGCGCCGCGACGAACGGGGCGCCGACGAGGGAGATGACGATGCCGGCCTGCAGTTCGGCGGGACGCACCGCGAGCCGTCCCACCATGTCGCCGAAGAGCAGCACCACGGCGCCGAGCACCCCGGCGAACGGCACCAGGAACCGGTAGTCCGGGCCCGTCAGCCACCGCGCGACGTGCGCGACCATCAGGCCCAGGAACGCGATCGGGCCGCACGCCGCCGTCGCCGCGCCCGCGAGCAGCGTCACGGCCAGCACGCCGACCGTCCTGCCCAGCGCGATGTTCACGCCGAGGCCGCGCGCGACGTCGTCGCCGAGGTTCAGCAGGTTGATCGCGGGCAGGTTCAGCGCCGCCAGGAACAGGCCGATCGCGACGAACACCGACGCGACGATGATCACGTCCCAGCCGACGCCCTGCACCGAGCCCGCGTTGAAGAACCGCAGCACGTCCAGCGCCTGCTTGTCGGACAGCGCGACCGCGCCGGTCATGGCCGTCAGGAAGATCGTGACGCCCTGCCCGGCCAGCACGAGCGTCAACGGGTTGCCCGCGCCGCGGCCGAGGCTCGACAGGCCGAACACGACCACGCCGGACGCCGCCGCGCCGAGGAACGCGAACCACATGTACTGCAACGGGTTCTGCAGACCGAACAGGTGGACGGCGAGCACCACGGCGAACGACGCGCCGGCGTTCACGCCGAGCAGGCCGGTGTCCGCGATGGGGTTGCGGGTGTGGCCCTGGATCACCGCGCCCGCGACGCCGAGCGCGAGGCCCGCCACGACCGCGAGCACCGTCCGCGGCACCCGCAGCGTCTGCACGATCAGCGTGATCTCGACGAGCCGCTGGTCGGTGCCGGGATCGCCGAACAGCCCCTGCCACACCTCGGCGGGGGAGAGCGCCCGCGCACCGATCACCAGCGACAGCACCGCGCCGGCGGCGAGCAGGACGACCAGGCACGCCAGCCCGGTCAGCCGCCGCCGGCGCGGACTCGCCGCTGCGGGGTCCGGCCCGCGTTGCTCCACCACGATGCTCACGACCGGGTACGTTAGCCGCCGATCGTCCGGTCTGGTCAGGGCACCCTTACCTAACCCGTGCCTCGACGGCCCGCACGGTCTTCTCCAGCGCGCCGCCCAGCACCTTCTTGCCGAGCAGGCCCAGGGACAGCCCGAGCAGCTTCCCCTTGAGGTTCTTGCCCTCGCGCACGACCTCGGCACGCACGAGCGTGGTGCCGTCGGCCTGCCTCGTGAACGTGTAGGTGTGGCCGGACCGCCCGCCCCACACGTTGGAGTCGACGGTCCGCAGGACGACGTGGCCCGGGTCGGACCAGTCGTAGTGCAGACGCTCCCAGATGCCGCCCGACCCCTCGGTGACGTCGGCGAACGCGTCGCCCTTCTCGTGCACCCGCAGGGCGTCGTCGGCGCTGTTGGGGAAGAGCTCCGCGCGGCCGGGGCCGAAGTCGGTCAGTCCCGCGACGAACTGCTCGGGCGTCGCGGTGGTCTGCTGGGTCAGGGTGATGGTGGGCATGTCCTCGGCTCCTCGAAGTCCTGTGTGCCGGACCAGAGTCGCCGGTCGGGGCGCCCGTTCGCGCCAGGGAGACACCCTGGTCGACTCCCTAGCGCTCCTTCCTCGCCGCCACGAGCGACACGACGGCCAGGCCCGTGTTCACGGCGGAGATGATCGTCGTGAGCTTCGCGGCCTTGGCGGGCAGTTCGCCGCGCTTGCCCGCGTAGAGAGCGGCGGCCGTGTCCGTGGCGTGGATGAGCACGGCCTGGCCCAGCACGCGGCGGGCGTTCGGCGCGTCCGGCCGCAGCGTCAGCAGGTCGACGCCGAGGACGAGCGTGCGGACGCCGAACATGCGCGCGGGGTAGACGAACCGCTTGTCGTCCCGCAGGTCGTCGCCCAGGCTGCTCGCCATCCTGTGCGCGGCGAACAGGCCCAGTGCGCCGTTGAAGATCCGGACGCACGCCAGTGCGGTCCGCGTGACATCGCCGAGCTTCATCTCGCCACCCCTTGTTGATCTCCGGAGAAGCGGAGTCTAGGAGAGCTTGTTCCGCAGCCAGTCCTCGATGTCCTCCCGCGCCGCGCGGGCCATCGCCGTGTCGCGGTTGGTGAAGCCGTGCCCCGACTCCGGGTAGACCTTCAGTTCGACCTCGCCCACCGCGGCCAGCCGTGCCGCCATCGCCAGGTTGTCCTCCAGCAGGACGTCGAGCGCGCCGACGACCAGCAGCGACGGCGGCAGGGCGCGCAGGTCGCCGAAGACGGGGGAGATGTCCGGGACCGTGCGGTCGGGCACGTGGCCCGCGTACGCCTGGAGGAAGTACTCGCCGGCGATCAGCCTGCCCGCGGGCGTCCGGCCGCTCAGGTCGTAGGTGCCGAACTGGAGTGCGGCGCCGGTGAAGCTCCGCGCCCGCTCGCCCAGCCGGAGCAGGGTGGTGACGGCCAGGGTGGCGCCCGCGGAGAAGCCGCCGATGGCCAGCCTGGTCGTGCCGAAGCGCTCCTCGGCGTGGTCGAGCAGCCACAGGGCCGCGGTCTCGGCGTCGTCGGGCGCGGCCGGCCAGGGGTGTTCCGGGGCGAGGCGGTAGTCGACGCCGACGACCGCCACGCCGAGCGCGTCCGCCAGCCGCTGGTCGCGGTCGGCGTCCTGCGGCGTCAGGCCGAGGTAGAAGCCGCCGCCGTGGAAGTCGAGGTAGACGCCTCGCGGGGTTCCCTCGGGCAGATGGATGCGCACGGGCACCTGCCTGCCGGCGGCCCCGACCAGCGTGGAGTCCAGCGGCGGTGTGCGCAGGGCGAGCACCTCGTCGTGGCTGCCCGGACCCCGCCGGACGCCGCGGCGGGCGTTCAGCGCGCGCATCTCCTCGACGTGCGGGGCGAGCTTCGGGTCGATGAAGCTGTGCAGGTTCACTGTCCTCCTTTACTAGGTCACGGATAATCCCAGCGACCTGTGCGGCGGACTTCGAGGGGCGCGAGAACCATGGCCAGCGACAACACGGCACGGCTAGCGGTGCTGATCGACGCCGACAACGCGCGTTCGTCGATCACCGAGGGACTGCTGGCCGAGGTCGCCAAGTACGGCACCGCCCACGTCAAGCGGGCCTACGGCGACTGGACCGGCACGAGCCTCAAGGGCTGGAAGGACCACCTGCTCGCGCAGTCGATCCAGCCGATCCAGCAGTTCGCGTACACGACCGGCAAGAACGCCACCGACGCGGCGATGGTCATCGACGCGATGGACCTGCTCTACTCGGGACGCTTCGACGGCTTCTGCATCGTCTCCAGCGACAGCGACTTCACCCGGCTCGCCGCCCGCCTGCGGGAGTCCGGCCTGACCGTCTACGGCTTCGGCGAACGCAAGACGCCGCAGCCGTTCGTCGCCGCCTGCGACAAGTTCATCTACATCGAGAACCTGCTCGCGCCCCCGGTCGAGGCCGCTCCGAAGCCGAGGACCTCCACGGCCGCCGAGCTGCTCAAGGCCGACAAGGCCCTGGTCAAGCAGCTGCGCAACGCCGTCGAGGCGGCCTCGGACGACGACGGCTGGGCCGCGCTCGCGTCCGTTGGCAGCATCATCACCAAGCAGCGCCCGGACTTCGACTCGCGCACCTACGGCTACTCCAAGCTCAGCGACCTGATCACCGCGACGACCCTGTTCGAGTTCGACCGCCGCAGCCCCGGCGACGGAAAGTCGGCGATCATTTACACCCGCGACAAGCGCCGCCGGCCGGTCGCCTAGCGGGGTGCTCAGCTCAGCTGGAGGAGCACGTCGAGCAGTTCCTCCGGCGTCTCCACCTGCGGCAGGTGCCCGCTGCGGGGCAGCGGCGTGAACGTGGCGCCGGGGATCGCCGCGGCGAACGCGCGGCCGTACTCGACGTCGACGATGCGGTCGCTCTCGCCCCAGACCACGTGGACGGGGACCCG
>NZ_DASVFL010000085.1:0-6071 GCF_036380075.1 Lentzea sp.
CGCGAGGCGTTCGGGCACCCGGTCGACGCCGATCACGCGGCCGGCGCCGAGCTGCCTGGCGATCCGGACGGCGAACTGCCCGACCGGGCCGAGCCCGAGCACCGCGACGGTGCCGCCGGGCGGGACGTCGGCGTAGCGGACGGCCTGCCACGCGGTCGGCAGGATGTCCGACAGGAACAGGAACTGCTCGTCGGGCGTGCCGTCCGGAACGACGATCGGCCCGAACTGGGCCTGCGGCACGCGCAGGTACTCGGCCTGGCCGCCGGGCACCGAGCCGTAGAGGGAGGTGTAGCCGAACAGGCTCGCGCCCTTGCCCTCGTCGCGCACCTGCGTCGTCTCGCACTGCGCGAACAGGTCGCGCTCGCACATCCAGCAGTGCCCGCACGAGATGTTGAACGGCACCACGACCCGGTCGCCCACCTTGAGGTGATCGCTCGCGCCGGAACCGACCTCCTCGACGACGCCCATCGCCTCGTGGCCGAGCACGTCGCCGGGCTTCAGGTAGGGCCCGAGCACCCCGTACAGGTGGAGGTCGGAGCCGCAGATCGCGGTCGAGGTCACCCTGATGATCGCGTCCGTGGGCTCCTCGATCTTCGGGTCCGGCACATCCACTACCTGGACCTTCTCGTTGCCCTGCCACGTCAACGCCTTCATGGAGCTCCCTCTCGTCACGCTGGTCTGTAACAGAGCAGTACCCCTGAAAATCGACTCAAAACCGTTTCAACGGCCTGTCACCGGATGCGGGCGCAACGGCGAACCGGCGAGCTCCTCAAGGTGCGCGACGGCCATCAGCTCACCGTCCACCGGCCCGAACCTGGCCGCGGCCCGGCGGTGGACGCGGGCGACCACCTCGGACAGCTCGGCCGGCACACCGCAGTCCCGGAAGAGCTCGGTGACCGCGTCCAGCTCCTCGACACAGCGGTCCAGCCCGAACAGCGGCAGGTAGTCGCCGCGGAACACGCGGGCCACGTCGTGGCGCAGGAAGTCGCTGCCGGCGGCGCTGTTCGCCAGCAACGAGCGCAGCGCCTCCGCGTCGAGCCCGGCCGACTGCCCGAGCAGCAGCGCCTCGGCCGTCGCGACCGCCTGCCCGAACCACAGCAGGTTGACCAGCAACTTGGCGGTGTACCCCTGACCCGAGCCACCCACCAGGACGATGCGGTCCGGGTCGGCGATCACCTCCAGCAGCGGCAGGAGCCGGCGGAACGTGGCGACGTCGCCGCCCGCGAAGAGCTGGAGGGTTCCGGTCGCCGCGGCGTCGGGGCCACCTCCCATCGGCGCCTCCAGCACGGCGACGCCGCGACGGCGGGCGTCCTCCTGGATCTCCCGCATGACCAGGGGCGAACTGCTGGTCAAGTCGAGCCACGCGGCTCCGCCGGGCAGCTCCCCCAGCAACGATCCGGGCCCGCTCAGCACCGAGCGGACTTCCGGGATGCCCGGCATGACCGTGACCAGCACGTCCGCCCCCGCCGCGGCGGCAGTGGCCGACGGCTCCCAGCGAGCGCCACCGGCGACCACCGCGCCGGCCACGTCGTGCCGGACGTCGGTCACCACCACGTCGAATCCGGCGGCGGCCAGGTTGCGGCTGACCGGCAACCCCATCCGTCCTGCTCCGACCACGGTCACCCGCGCACCGGACCGAAGTGGAGCGTCCCGTTCGTCTGGCCCCTGCGACTTCACGAATCCTCCCGCTGCGTAGGTGATCACCACGCCTGAGCATGCCAGGAGTACTGTTCCAAGAATGGCGAGTGACGTGGAGCCAGATTCCAAAATGTCGTTGCTGAGCACCGCTCGGGTGGTCGCGCCGTCGCTGCGGCCCAGCGAGCGGCGGGTCGTCGAGTGGCTGGCCGCCAACCTGGAGCAGGTGCCCGGTTCCAGCGTCGTCGGCGTCCAGCAGGCGACCGGGACCGGTGCGGCGACGGTGATCCGGGCGTGCCGGGCGTTGGGCTACACCGGTTTCCACGAGCTCCGGATCGCTGCCGCCCGCCAGTCCCCCGGTGACCGCCGCGCGGACCCGGACTCCGACGGGGTCACCGGCTACGGCGCGTTGCTCGCGATCGAACGCGCGGCCGCCGAGTCGGTGCGCCAGGTCTCGGCGACCGTGCGGGAAGCGGAGTTCGACACCGCCGTGGCGGCACTGGCCGGTGCCGAGCGGTTGCTGGTGTTCGGCGCGGGGTGGTCGGGTCCCGCGGCCGCCGACACGGCCAGCCGGTTCCGTGCCGCGGGGTGGTTCGTCGACGCCCCGGCGGACGACGTCAACGCCGGCCTCAGCGCGCGGCATCTGACCGCGGACGACACCTGCCTGCTCTTCAGCCACACCGGCGCGGCCCGCGCGACCCTGACCGTCGCGGCGCACGCGAGCAGGTCCGGCGCTCGTGTCGTCGCAGTCGTCTCGCAGAGCGACAGCGCACTGAGCGAGATCGCCTCGGTCACCCTCGTCGTGGCCGGCGACGGCGGGGGTGTGCTCGGCATCGCCACCGGCTCGCGGCTCGCGCACCTCGTCGTCGCCCACAGCCTGCTGACCGCCGCGGTCACGTCCCGGGGAGCCCGCGCCCGCACAGCCCTCGACCGTTCGTCCGACGTCTTCGCCAGTTCCGTCCTCTAGGGGGATGCCATGCACATCAGGCCGTTCACGACCGCGGACACCGACGCCGTGGTGGGGCTGTGGGAGCAGGCCGGCATCACGAGGCCGTGGAACGACCCGCGGGCGGACGTCCGCCGCAAGCAGACCACCCAGCCGGAGATGTTCTTCGTCGCCGACGACGGCGGGGACGTCGCCGGGGTAGTGATGGCGGGCTACGACGGCCACCGCGGGTGGATCCACTACCTCGCGGTCGCCGACGCCCACCGGTCCACGGGACTGGGACGAACCCTGGTCGAGCACGCCGAGTCGGCGCTGGCGGCGCTCGGGTGCCCGAAGGTTCAGCTGCAGGTGCGACCGGACAACAGGAACGTGGTCAGGTTCTACGAGCACCTGGGGTACGAGCCGTACGAGGCGATCAGCATGGGCAAGCGGCTCGTCGTCGACTGACGAGACCTCGAGGTCGACCGCCGCTCAGGGCAGCGTCCCGTTCTGCCGCAGGTGGTTCCGCGCGTGCTCGATGGCCTCGGGCGTGCTCGCGAACATCCGCACCCCGTGAACTTCCAGCTGGCGGCGGTGCTCGTCGCGCACACCGGACAGCAGCACGGTGATGCCCCGGTTCTCCAGCTTCTCGACGGCGTCGCGCAGCACCAGTGCCCCGGTTCCGTCCAGTGTGGACACGTGGGACAGGCGCAGGACCACCACGGAGACGGACGCGATCTCGCTGAGCTCCAGGAGGAAGCGGTGCGCCGCGGCGAAGAACAGCGGGCCGTCCAGCCGGTAGGCGACGATGTGCTCGGCGAGCAGCCGCCGCTCCTCCTCGGTGTGGTCGCCGGCTTCCAGCGGTTCGACGTCGGCGCGCGCGGACCTGGCGACGGCGCGCAGCGCCAGGGCGCCCGCGACGACGATGCCGAGGACCACCGCGGTGACGAGGTCCAGTGCCAGCGTCGCGACGGCGGTGAGGACGAGCACCGCCCCGTCGGACCGGTTCGCGCGCACCAGCACCCGCACCGAGCCCACCTCGACCATCCGCACCGCGGTGGCGATCAGCACGCCGGCCAGCACGGCCAGCGGGATGCGGCCGACGACGGACGCCGCGGCCAGCAGGATGACGGCGAGCGTCGCCGCGTGCACCAGAGCCGCCAGTCGCGATGTCGCGCCCGATCGGACGTTGACCGCCGTCCTCGCGATCGCCGCCGTGGCGGGCACACCGCCGAACAGCGGCGTGACGACGTTCGCGATGCCCTGGCCGAAGAGCTCGCGGTCCGGGTCGTGGCGCTGGTTGACGCTCATGCCGTCGGCGACGGTCGCCGACAGCAGGCTCTCCAGTGCGGCGAGTGCCGCCACCGCGACCGCGGACGGCAGCAACGACCACAGCGCGCCCAGGTCCAGAAAGGACAGAGAGGGCGCGGGCAGCGACGCGGGCAGGGCTCCGATCCGGGCCACCGGCAGTGACCAGATCTCCGCCACCGCCGTGCCCGCCACGACGGCCAGCAACGAGAACGGGACCGCCGGCTTCCACCGCGCGCCGGCGAGCATCACCACGACCACACCGCCCGCGAGCGCCACGGCGGGCCAGACCGGACCGGCCCCGAACGCCCGGACGGCACCGACGACCACGTTGTGCGCGTCCGGGGCCGGCACGCCGAGAGCGGCGGGAACCTGCTGCAACGCGATCACCGCGGCGATGCCGATGGTGAAACCCTCGACCACCGGCACGGGCACGTAGCGCACAAAGCGCCCTACCCGTGCCACCGCCAGGCAGAGAAGGAGCACGCCCGCGAGCAGACCGACCGTCAGCACACCGCCGGGCCCGAACCTCGCGACGATCGGCACCAGCACGACCGTCATCGCACCGGTCGGCCCGGACACCTGCAGGCTCGACCCGCCGAACACCGCCGCCAGCGCGCCCGCCACGACCGCCGTCATCAGACCCGCCGCCGCACCGAGCCCGGACGCGACACCGAAACCCAGCGCCAGGGGCAGTGCGACCACCGCGACGGTGACCCCGGCCAGGACGTCTCTCGGCGTCGCGGCCGACCAGTCCGCCCTCGCCGGGAGGAAGGCTCTCACGCCGAGTCCTCGCGCAGCTGCGCGAGGAGCTCGTTCTGCCCCACCAGCAGCTCGGTCAGGATCCGCCTGGCGGCCTTCATCAGGTCGGCCACGTCCGCGCCCGCGAGCGCGTACACCACCGTCGAGCCCTCCCGGGTCGCCGTCACGATGCCCGACCTGCGCAGCACGGCCAGCTGGGCGGAGAGGTTGGACGCCTCCACGTCGATCTCGGCGAGAAGGTCGCGCACGGCCTTCGGACCGTCCTGCAACAGCTCCAGCACCCGGATGCGCACGGGATGGCCGAGCATCCGGAAGAACTCGGCCTTCGCCTGGTACAGGGGAACCGGCACCGGTCAGCCCTCCTCGCGTCCACCCGTGGACCACGACTTGTCGAATTGAAGAATTCTTCAATTCGACACTCTACAACTTCACCGGCGTCGAGTCGGCACGCCCTGCCGACCGGCGGGGGCAGGTCCAGCCAGGTGGCCGGTCGTCCCGGACGTCCGGCAGGTGGGACCGAGGTCCGCGGCTCACAACACTGGGACGCGTCACACATCCCGTTCCAGGAGGGGAACTTCTCATGTTCAACCGGATGCTGAGCGCCTTCGGCATCGGCGGCCCGTCGGTCGACACCGTGCTGGACTCGCCGCACGCCGTGCCCGGCCAGACCGTCACCGGGCAGGTCCGCGTCCAGGGCGGCAGCGCGGACGCCGAGATCGGCCAGGTCGTGCTGTCGCTCGTAACCCGGGCCGACCGCGGCGGCTTCTCGTTCGGCGGCGACGAGCACGGTGACGGCACGGAGTTCTTCCGCGTGGTGGTGCAGCAAGACCTGCGCGTGTCGGCGGGGCAGCTCGTGCCGGTCCCGTTCCAGCTGGCGTTGCCGTGGGAGACACCGATCACCGCCGTCGGAGGTGCGGCGCTGCCGGGGATGAGCGTCGGCGTGCGCACCGAACTGGTCATCGCGGGCGCTCCCGACAAGGGGGACCTCGACCCGGTGCAGGTCGGTCCGCTGCCGTCGCAGAACGCGGTGCTGGACGCCTTCGGCCGGCTCGGTTTCTCGTTCCGCGGCACCGGTGTGGAGGCAGGGCAGCTCGGGCTCCAGCAGAGGCTCGAGTTCGTTCCGCCGGGGCAGTTCGCGGGCAGGGTCGGCCAGGTCGACCTGAGCTTCGTCGCCGGCGCGCACGAGCTGGTCGTGGTCCTCGAGGCCGACCGGCAGCGCGGCGGGTTCACCTCCGGTGGCGATACCACCGGCCGGCTCCGCGTCTCCCACCAGGAAGCGCAGGTCACCGACTGGTCTGCTGCCATCAGCGGCTGGCTGGAGCAGGTCGCCGCGCGCTCGGCGACGAACCCCGCGTTCGGCGGCGGTGGTCTCAACCCGGCGTTCAGCGGGGGTGCTCAGAACCCCGCGTTCGGCGGCCAGCCCGGTTACGGCGGCTACGAC
>NZ_DASVFL010000086.1:0-14741 GCF_036380075.1 Lentzea sp.
GGACCCGTCCCGCAGGACGACGAGCCGGTCCGCGCCGTCGAGCAGCTCGTCCAGTTCGGAACTGATCAGCAGCACCGCCAGGCCTTCCCGCGCGAGCTCGTCGATCAGCGCCTGCACCTCGGCCTTGGCGCCGACGTCGATGCCGCGCGTCGGTTCGTCGAGGAGCAGGATCTTCGGTTCGGTGCACAGCCAGCGGGCCAGCAGCACCTTCTGCTGGTTGCCGCCGGACAGTTCCGAAACCTTCTGCTCGGGGCTGGACACCTTGATGCGCAGGCGTTTCACGAACGTGTCGACGATCCGGTCCTGTCTGGACCGGCTGGTGACGCCGAACCTGCTCAGCCTGGGCAGCGCGGCCAGCACGATGTTCTCCCGCACGGAGAGGTTCGGGATGATCCCCTCGGTCTTGCGGTCCTCGGAGAGCATGCTGATGCCCGCCCTCGTGGACCCCTTCACGCTGTGCGGCACGGCTTTGCCCGCCACCAGCACGGTGCCGCCGTCGAGCGGCAGCGCGCCGATGATCGCCTTCGCGGTCTCCGTGCGGCCGGAGCCGAGCAGCCCGGCGAGGCCCACCACCTCGCCGGGCCGGATCGAGACGCTGACGCCGTTGATGCGGGGTTTGCTGGTCAGGCCGACGGCCTCGAGCACGGGCTGGGTGTCGGCCTGGTGGCCCTCGCCGAACGCCGTGGTGCCGTGCTTCTGGATCTCGCCGACCGACCGGCCGAGCATCAGCGACACCAGCTCGATGCGCGGGAGGTCCCGCAACGGTCCGCTGTGGACGTTCCGGCCGTCGCGCAGCACCGTGACCGTGTCGCAGATCCGGTACAGCTCGTCCATCCGGTGGCTCACGTAGATGATCGCGATGCCGTTGTCGTGGAGCTTGTCGACGACGCCGAGCAGGGTCTCCACCTCCCGCGGCTCCAGCGACGACGTGGGCTCGTCCATGATCACGACGTCCGCGTCCGCCGCGACGGCCCTCGCGAGGGCCACCATCTGCTGCTCGCCGACGGCGAGCTCGCCGAGCGGGCGCCGCACGTCCGCCGTGATGCCGTAGCTCTTGAGCACCTCGGCGGCCTCGGCGTCGCGGCGGGGGCGGTCGACCAACCCGAACCTGGTGCGCGGTTCGCGGCCCAGGAACAGGTTCGCGGACACGCTCATCAGGGGGACGAGGTTGACCTCCTGGTAGATCGTGGAGATCCGGCCGTCGCGCCGGATCCGACCGGCATCCGGGGTGTGGATGCCGGTCAGAACCTTGATCAGCGTCGACTTGCCGGCGCCGTTCTCGCCGACCAGCGCGTGGATCTCGCCCCTGTGCAGGGTGAAGTCCACGTCGCTGAGCGCGTGGACGCCGGCGAAGGTCTTCGTGACGCCGGCGACCTCGATCACCGGATCAGTAGGCATTGGCGAGCTTCTGCGCGGCGTTCGCCGAGTCGTACTCGTCGTCCGCGATCACGATGTTCGCCGGGATCTCGTCGCCCTTGCCGAACTTCTCCAGCGTGTCGAACGCGAGCGGGCCGAAGCGCGGGTTGGACTCGACGACCGCGGTGTAGCTGCCGTCCGCGACGAGCTGCACGGCGTTGCGGGTGCCGTCGACCGACACGATCTTGATGTCCTTGCCGGGCTGCTTGTTCGCGGCCTTGAGGGCGGTGACGGCGCCGAGGCCCATCTCGTCGTTCTCGGCGTAGACGGCGGTGATGTCGGGGTTGCTCTGGATGAGCTGCTCCATCACGGCCTGGCCCTTGGACCTGTCGAACTCACCGGTCTGCTCGGCCACGACGGTCAGGCCGGGAGTGCCGGCGATGCCGTCCTTGAAGCCCTTGGTGCGGTCGGTGGTGACGTTGTTGCCCGAGGCGCCGAGCAGGATGGCGACCTTGCCGTTCCCGCCGGTGGCCTTGATCATCTGCTGGGCGGCGCGCTTGCCCTGCTCGACGAAGTCCGAGCCGATGAACGTCAGGTAGTCCGTGCACGGCTGCGACGTGACCTTGCGGTCGATCGTCACGACGGGCACCTGCTTGGCCTTGGCGGCGTCGAACGCGGGCTGCAGGCCGTCGGAGTTCAGCGGCGCCACGACCAGCAGCTTCGCGCCGCGGTCGAGCAGCGACTTGATGTCGCTGATCTGCTTGTTCAGGTCGCTCTGCGCGTTGGTGACCAGCAGTTCGGCGCCCCGCTTCGCGGCCTCGTCCTTGATCGACTGCGTCTCCGCGATGCGGAACGGGTTGGCCTCCTTCTCCGACTGGGAGAAGCCCACGACCGCCCCCTTGAGGTCGACCTGCGGGTATCCGGTCTTGCTCCGAGCGCAGCCGGGGCCCGCGCTCTGGCTCTGCGCGGCACTCGCGGCAGGCCCGCCGCTGGTGGCGGTCTGTTGGCTCTCTCTCGCAGTGCAACCGGTCACGAGCAGGGCGGCGACTGCGACGAGCAGGATGCGAGACATCTTTGGCTCCTACACGGGGCTGTACGTGGTGGCGCTCTCAGGCGCTAGATTTGCATCGTTGTTCCAACGATGTAAAGACCCGAGACCGTCCCGGTATGATTCCCGGTACTTTTTCCTGGAGGTTCGGTTGGCCACGCTCAAGGACGTCGCCCGGCTGGCGGGCGTGTCGGTCAAGACCGTGTCGAACGTGGTCAACGGCTACTCGTTCGTGAAACCGGACAACCGCCGCCGCGTCGAGGAGGCGCTGGAGGCGACGGGCTACCGCCCGAACCTCGGCGCACGCAACCTGCGCCGCGGCCGCACGGGCTTCATCGCCCTGGTCCTGCCCGAGCTGTCGATCCCCTACTTCGCCGAGCTGGCGGGCCTGGTGATCGCCGCCGCGCAGGAGTTCGAGTGGAACGTGCTCATCGAGCAGACCTTCGGCACCCTGGCCGGTGAGCGCGCGGCGCTGGCGTCCCTCGGCCCGCACCTGGTCGACGCCGCCATCCTCAGCCCGGAAGCCCTGCAGGACGACGACTTCCAGCTGTCCGTGCCGGCCGTGCTGCTCGGTGAACACGCCGTCGACGTGCCGATCTCCCGTGTCGGCATCGACAACGTGGCGGCCGCGCAGACCGCCGTCCGGCACCTGATCTCGTTGGGCTGCAAGCGGATCGCCGCGATCGGCGCGCACCCGCACCGCGGGACGGCCGCGCAGCGCCTGGAGGGGTACCGGGCGGCGCTGGCCGAGGCTTCGCTGCCGTTCTCGTCCGACCTCGTCGTGCCCGCGCTGAACTACCACCGCGCGGAAGGCGCCGCGGCCATGAAGTCGTTGCTGGACCTGGAGACCCCTCCGGACGCGGTGTTCTGCTTCAACGACCTGCTGGCGATCGGCGCGATGCGCACCGCGGCCGAACGGTCCGTCTCCGTGCCGGGCGACCTGGCCGTGGTCGGCTTCGACAACAACGAGGAGAGCGCTTACAGCGCGCCCTCGCTGACGTCGGTGGCGCCGGACAAGGGCGCGATCGCCCGTGCCGCCGTGGACCTGCTCCACCGCCGGGTGGACGCGCCGGACGACGCGCTGGAGGACGTGGAGACGCCGTTCTCGTTGCTGGTCAGGGAAAGCACGGTGGTCCGGTGACGTTCGACGGCGGGACTACGGGCGCGTGAACGCGTCGTAGGTCGCCTGGTCGAACAGGACGAACCGGATCAGGTCGATCTCGGCGTCCTCGACCGCCGTGCGGGCGATCTTGGCGGCGCTGTCGACGGGCCAGCGGTAGATGCCGGTGGAGATGGCCGGGAACGCGATGCTGGTGGCCCCGAGCTCCGCCGCGACCTTCAGCGAGTTGCGGTGGCAGTCGGCGAGGAGCCCCGAGCGGTCCTCGGTGTCCGACCAGACCGGGCCGACGGTGTGCACGACCCAGCGCGCGGCGAGCCTGCCCGCGGTCGTGGCGACGGCCTGGCCCGTCCTGAGGCCACCGCCGTAGTGGCCCGCCCGCAACTCCCGGCACGCGGCGAGGATCTCCGGCCCGCCCTTGCGGTGGATCGCGCCGTCCACTCCCCCGCCGCCCAGCAGGGACGAGTTGGCGGCGTTGACGATCACGTCGACGTTCTGGTTCGTGATGTCGCCGAGGACGTGCTCGATGGTGGTCACGCCCTCGATTCCACCACGTCGTCACCCCAGCGGGCAGGTCTGGACGTCGGCCGGCCGCGCCAGCGTCGCCGAGGCGGGCGGCGTCACCCCGTCCAGCCAGCGTTCCAGCGCCACGAACGCCGACCGGGTCCGCGGGTGCACGTGATCAACGAGCGCGGCACAGGCCCCGCCCACCCTGGGGGCAGACCGCCGACCTCCACTCACCATAGCGGCGACTCGCGGCTGTCAACCCACCGTTCGGCGATCTGTGGACAGGCTGGTCCACCTGGACGGTCGTGGCCGGGTTGTCCACAGATCGTCGCGGCGGGGGCTTGACAGGCGGGGCGCGACGCTAAAGTCGCGTTCGGTGGGTCGGGGTGGTCAGCCCCCTGGGTGGGCGGGGTCCGCGCCCCTCCGCGAATCACCCCAGCGGGCAGGTCTGGACGTTGGCCGGCCGCGCCAGCGTGGCCGAGGCGGGCGGCGTCACCCCGTCCAGCCAGCGTTCCAGCGCCACGAACGCCGACCGGTGGCACGGCGCGAGCGGCCGCAGCCGGTCCGGGTAGGCGTCGACCAGCCCGTCCACGTGCGTGCCCTGCTCCACCCGGTAGTAGCGGTGCAACCGGTCGGGCGTCATCGCCGCGTACACGTCCGAGTCCTGGCTGATCGGCAGCAGCACGTCGGCCGTGCCGTGCACGGTGATCAGCGGCTTCCTCACCTTGCCCGTCAGGTCGACGCGCGAGACCGGCGGGCCGGCGATGCGACGTCGTGCGGCGTACGAGTAGTCCGCGTCGCACGACGCGGTTCCCGAGGCACAGAACGGGATTCCGGCTTCGAGTGCGCCGTCGAACCCCGGGTCGAACTCCTCGCGGTAGATGCGCTGGGTCAGGTCCCAGTAGTAGCGGTAGTGGTAGTCCCAGAGGAACTCCGTGCCGGCCGGGAAACCCGCCGCGACCATCTGCGCGTGCGCCGCGGGGTCACCTGCCAGATAGGCCGGGTACGCGCGCAGGACCGGCGGCAGGAACGTCAGCGGGTTCGGGCCGTCGACCGTCCACAGCGTCCCCTCCCAGTCGACGCCGCCGTCGTAGAGGTGCGGGCGGTTCTCCAGCTGCCAGCGGACGAGGTAGCCGCCGTTGGAGATGCCGGTGGCGATCGTGCGGCTCGGGGCGCGGCCGTAGCGTTGGCGGACAACGGACTTCGCCGCGACGGTGAGCTGCGTGAAGCGCTGGTTCCACTCCTCCATCGCGCGGCCGTCGCGGTAGAACTGCGCGCCGGTGTTGCCCTTGTCGGTGGCGGCGAAGGCGTAGCCGCGGGACAGGACCCAGTCGGAGATGGCCCGGTCGTTGGCGTACTGCTCGCGCACGCCCGGTGCGCCGGTCACGACGAGGCCGCCGTTCCAGCGGTCCGGGAGGCGGACGACGAACTGCGAGTCGTGCCAGCCGTGGTTGGTGTTGGTGCGGGACGTGTCCGGGAAGTAGCCGTCGACCTGGATGCCGGCGACCGGGTCCGGGACGGGCAGCTGCGCGCTCGTGAGGCCCGCCCAGTCGGCCGGGTCGGTGTGGCCGGTCACCGCGGTGCCGGTGGTGGTGAGGTCGGCGAGGCGGGCGAGCTGCTGATGTTCGGCGCCGGGGACCGTCATCGCCGAGACGGGCGGGGCCAGCGCGAGGACGAGGACCAGCGGGAGCAACATAGCTGGTCAAGCTAGTGACGGCGGCTCCGGGGCGACATGGTTGCCTCCCACACAAGGCCCGCCTTGAAGGTGGTGAAGCCGAACAGGTCCAGCACGCGGCGCACCTGCGGCTGGACGTGGCGGAGGTCGAACGTCCTGCCGCTGTGGTGCGCGGCGCACAGCAGGAGCAGGAGGCTGCGCAGGCCGCTCGCCGACAGGAACGTCACCTCGGCGAGGTCGACGGACACCTCGGTGGTCGCCGGGTCGGTGAGGCCGGGCAGCACGGCGGCGAAGAGCAGCTCGCAGGTCGTCACGTCCACCTCGCCCCGGCAGGTGGCGACGAACCGGGTGCCGCGGTGTTCCGTCCGCACGGCGAACGGGCTGGTCTCGCAGGCGGTCATCGGCCACCTCACATCGGAGAGCGGGCCACCACTCCACCGCAGCTCGACAACCGGCCGATAGCAGCGGGAACGAATCCGCGGCCGCGAAAACGAAGTGCCTCAGCCCGACCGCAGGGTCTGCGACGGCGGCACACCGTAGGCCGCGCGGTAGTGAGCCGCGAAGACACTCGGACGGGCGTAACCCCAACGCGCGGCGATCGTCGTGACTGACCCGTTCGCAGCACACAGGTCGTCGTGCGCACACGACAACCGCACGCGACGGACGTACGCCATCGGCGTCGTGTCGAGGTGGCGGCGAAACGCCAGCTGGATCGCCCTGATGGAGACCCGTGCGGCGCGTGCGATGTCCGCTGCTGTGAGGTCTTCGGCGGCGTTGCTCTCGATGAAAGCTATGGCACGCCTTAGCGTCCGAGGGTGCGCGTCGCTGCGATCCGAGGCCGTTGAGCCGGAGAGCGTGCTGTTCGGGAACGTGGCCAACGTCGTAGCCACGAGCAGATGCGTCGCGTTGGCCATGACGAGTCGGTTGCCTTCGAATGCCGGCAAAACTTCGTCACACAGTTGCACGCACACGGCCTGCCACGCAGCAGCGGCGCGTGACGAGAGAGGGCGGCAGCCGACGAACCGGACGTCGTCCGCGATCTCGTCCACCAGAGCCTGGCCGAACACGACCATCGACGCCTGCGGGTTCTCGGTGCCCGCGGTGAACGGACGGCCGGGCGGCACGGACAGGAACGCGTCCCCGGCCTCCACGAACCGGTCCTCGCCGTCCGAGCTGTACCGGATCCTGCCGGACGCCAGGTGGCCGAAGACGTAGTCGCTGATCGGCTCACCGGCGGCCTCGAACCCGATGTGGCCGCCCAGCCGGTCGAACCGGACCGGCCCGAGCGTCTGGGACGCGAGCCGCAGCGACGCGCTCCGGTCACCCCTGCTGAACCGCAGACGCGCGTAGGCCGCGTTCAGCACCTCGCGCGCCGCGTCCAAGTCGCTCACCTCGACGACCCGTTCCACGCGGTGCACGATCCTCGCCCGTCCCGGCGGTGTCCACCGCCAGGACGGGCGATTCCGCCGGTACGTCAGGCCCGCACGAGCGACGCCAGAGCCGTCTGCCCCGCCACGTTCGGGTGGAACACCGCCTCGACGCCCTCCTGCCTGGGAGCCAGCGCGTCGAACCCGCGCAGGAACGGCGTCCCCGCCTCGCAGAGCGCGTGGCCGTCGAACGTCTCCGGGCGGGAGAACGGGCTGGCGTACGTGGCGAACGCACCGGCCCGGCGGGCGGCCGTCACGGCCTCGCGCAGGGTGGCGTCGATGCCGTCGGTGACCCTGTTGCCCTCCACGCGTTCCGCGGTGGTCAGCAGGCCGTCGCCGCAGATCGGGTCGAGGGTGGTGCCGGGCGGGTTGTCCGAAGTGGACACCTGGCGGCCGTAGCCCACCACGACGATGCGCGCGTCCGGGCTGCGGCGGTCGATCTCGGTGAGCAGGGCGGTGACGTTGCTGCCCATCTGCGGCAGCTTCGCCAGGATCGCCTCGGTCGGCGCGCCCGTGCAGTCGCCCAGCACGCACGTGCTGCCGTAGGAGGCGTAGTCGATGTCGTTGGTGCCGATGGTGAGCAGCACCAGGTTCGTGTCCGGCTTCAGCGCGTCCAACTGGGCCGGGCGGTCCTTGAACGGGACGGACAGGTCCGCGGTGCCGGCGCCGCTGCAGCTGGCGTTCGTCACCGAGGTGAGCCGGCCCGCCGCGCGCAGGCGGGCCGCCACCTGTTCGCCGTAGGAGTTGGTGCTGCGCCAGCAATTTCCTGCCGTGCCCTCCTGGTAGTCGCCCGCTCCGGTGCCCGACGCGTAGGAGTCGCCGAGCAGCACGAGCGAGGTCGAGTACGAGGCCTGAGCCGGTGCGGTGATCCCCAGAGCGGCCACCACAGCAGCCAGCACACCGATAGTTCTCTTCACGGAAATCCCCCTGTTGATGTTGCGCCCTCACTCCACTGTGCCCGAACGCGCGCATCGCTTGCCACCAAACGAGATGCATGCGGAATGACAACGCGCTCACCAGGCGCGACGGCGGCCGAACTTCGGTGGCGAATGGACCCACATCTCACATCGCGGCGATCTCCCGCAGCAGCACCGTTTTGCGCGCGTTCGGCAGGAACGACGCGAGCACGGCGTTCTCCGCCAGCCGCGCGACGTCCGCGCGCCCGAGCCCCGACGCGGTGGCCACGGCCAGGTACTCGCCCTCCAGCGTGGCACCGAAGAACGGCGGGTCGTCGGTGTTGAGCGTGACGACCACCCCGGCGTCGAGCATCCGCCGCACCGGGTGCGCCTCGATCGAGGCCACCTGCCGCGTGCGGACGTTGGACGTCGGGCACACCTCCAGCGGAATCCCCTTGAGCGCCAGGTGTTCCAGCAGCGCCGGGTCCTGCGCGCAGCTCGTGCCGTGCCCGATCCGCTCGGCCCGCAGGTCGCGCAACGCCGACCAGATCGTCTCCGGCCCCGAGGTCTCCCCCGCGTGCGGAACGCTGTGCAGCCCCGCTTCCCGCGCGGCGGCGAAGAACGGCGCGAACTGCGCCCGGCCGACGCCCACTTCCGGGCCGCCGAGGCCGAACGACACCAGGCCCTCGGGCAGGCTCAGCGCGAACGCCAGCGTCTCCCTGCCCGCCTTCAGCCCCTTCTCGCCGGGGATGTCGAAGCACCAGGCCAGGTCCACGCCCAGGGCGGTGGCCTCCGCGCGGCCGGACTCCAGCCCGGCGAAGACCTCGTCGGCGGGCATGCCGTCCGTGACGTGGTTGTACGGCGTCACGGTGACCTCGGCGTAGCGCACGTTCTGCGCCGCGAGATCCCGCGCCAGGCCGACGACCAGCGCGTGGATGTCGTGGCGGTCCTCCAGCATCGACTGGACCGCCCAGTAGACCTTCAGGAAGTGGTCGAAGTCCCGGAACGCGTAGAAGCGCTCCAGCTCGTCGCGGTCGGCCGGCACACCCGACCCGGGGTGGCGCCGGGCCAGTTCCAGGACGGTGTCGACGCCGGCCGAGCCGACGAGGTGGACGTGCAGCTCGACCTTGGGCAGGGCGTGGATGAACGAACGCATGGCGAAGCTCCCTGTGGGGGTGGGAACGAGGTGTCGGAGAGGAACGGGGCGACTCAGGGAGCGAGGTCGCCGCGTTCGGTGTCAGCGCCGTAGAGCGGCAGCTTGAAGTCCGGCACGCGCCCGAACGTAGCAGGAAACGGCGTGACCGGACGGGCGCTCGGCTGCTTTGCTGGGCGCGTGACCGCGGAGGACGTGCTGGAGATCTTGCGGGTGCTGGCCGGCGACGGCGTCTGGGTCGGTGGCGGCTGGGGCGTCGACGCGCTGGTGGGCAGGCAGACCAGGCCGCACGCCGACCTCGACCTCGTGCACCGCGAGGAGCACGAACCGCGGATCCTCGCGAAGCTGGCGGAGCTCGGGTTCGTCGAGACCCTGTCGTGGCGGCCGGTGCGGTTCGTGCTCACCGGCCCCGGCGGCCGCGAGATCGATCTGCACCCGCTGCGGTTCGCCGAGGACGGCAGCGCGGAGCAGTCCTCGCTCACGCCCGGTGAGCCGTTCCGCTACCCGGCCTCGTGCTTCGTCACCGGCACGGTCCTCGGGACGAGCGTGCCGTGCCTGTCGAGGGACCAGCAGCTGCGCTTCCACCAGGGGTACGAGCCGCGCGAACGAGACCTGCACGACCTGGCGCTGCTCGGCGACCTCACCTCCGGCTGAGCGCGTCGAGGTCGCGTTCGGCGTAGAGGCGGTGCTCCCACTCCTCGGTGAAGACGCCGAGCACGACCTCGCCGAGCGGGTAGCTCTGCGCCTCCGGCCAGCCGCCGGAGTCGGCCACCGGCTTCGTGTCCGACGCCAGCTGCTCCGCGGTGACGCCGGCCAGCAACGCGCGGACGCCCGCCATCCGGTCGTGCCGCAGTTCGAGCACCTCGTCGAGCGACGGGCGTGCGTCGCGGTCGCGCGGAATGCCCGGTGTGTCGCGCATTTCGTCCCACGGCAGGTCGAGCGGGTGCCACGGCGACGGCTCGCCCTGGATCACGCGGCGGATCCACGCGTCCGTCGCGAACAGCAGGTGGCGCAACGTCTCGATGAACGACCACTCGCCGTCCACCGACTCGTGCAGCAGCTCGGGGTCGAGGCCGCGGGCGCGGTCGACGGTGCCCGCCCACAGGCGTTCGAGCGTCGCCCACGCCTCGCGGAACCCCTCCGGGTCCGTGGGCCGCATCTTGGCGCGCTCCGGGTGGCGGCGGTTCAGCTCAGCCTCGACGTACGGGCCGATGTCCACGCCGTTGACCGTCAGTGTGCCGATCTCGCCGTGGATGTCGACGTCGGCCATCTCGACGCCGCGCATCACGACGCGGTTCATCCAGACGCCGCGGAACACCGTGTCCTGCATGGACACGGCGCGGAACGTCGCCCCGCCCAGCTTCACCCGCTCGAAGCGGGAGCCGCTCAGGTCCTGCCCGATGAAGTCCATGCGCGTAAAACTAGTTGGCACGCTGGTTAGCGTGGGGCAGGTGAAGGGATTCAACCCGAGTTTCGGTCCCGAGACGGCGAGGAACTACGACAACCAGCCCCGCGGCGACGAGGACGAGACGGTGCGGTTCCTCGCGCGGTTCGGCGCGGACGCGCTGGAACTGGCGATCGGCACCGGCCGCGTCGCGTTGCCCTTGAGGGAAGCCGGCGTGGCGGTGGACGGCATCGAGCTCTCCCCCGACATGGTCGCGCGGATGCGGGAGAAACCCGGTGGCGCCGACATCGACGTCACGATGGGTGACATGTCCACTGTGGGCACCGGGCGCACGTACTCGTCGGTGTACCTGGTCTACAACACCATCACCAACCTGCTCACCCAGGACGACCAGGTGCGGTGCTTCGAGAACGCGGCGCGGCACCTCGCTCCCGGCGGGGTGTTCGTGGTCGAGTGCGGCCTGCCGAGCTGGGCGGCGCGGGCGCGCAACCAGTTCGTCGACGTGGAGTGGATGGAGCTCGACCGCGTCGGCCTCGACGTCAACCGCTACGACCCCGTCACCCAGGTGCTCGACGAGAACCACGTCGAGATCAGCGCGGACGGCATCCGGTTCGGCCCGATCCGGCAGCGGCTGACCTACCCGTCGGAGTTCGACCTCATGGCGCGAATCGCGGGGCTGCGGCTGCGCGAGCGGTGGGGCGGCTGGCAGGACGAGCCGTTCGCGGCGGACAGCACGCGGCACGTGAGCGTGTACGAGAAAGCCGCGTAACGTTCATGGACCGCGACCGAGTTCCTCTGTGTCCACCCTGGCGGCACGGAGGAGGCGACGATGATCGCAGTCGTTCCGGTGCGGTACGCGGCCGCGGACCCGGTCTGGTCGCGCGAGCAGTTCGAGAACTGGATGAGGCCGGGCATCGACTTCGGCCTCGGTGACTTCTGGTGGCGCTCGTCGCGCGGCCACTTCGACGTCAGCAGCCAGGTCCACGACCCGGTCCAGATCCCCCACCCCGGCTTCGTGGCCAACGACCGGCGCGGCGCGCTGCACGAGGCCGTCGTGAAGGCCGCCACGCACGTCGACTGGGCGGCCACGGACATCCTGCTCATCTGGCTCGCGCAGCCCACCGGGTGGTGGGGCGGCGGTTCGGTGTCCGTGCCGGTGCCCGGTGGCGAGAAGGAGATCGCGGTCAGCGTGGTCGACTCCGTCACGCCGTTCGACGCGGCCTGCCAGGAGCTCGGGCACAGCTACGGCCTCAGCCACGAGCTGGGCTCCGACGGCAAGACGGAGTACGGCTCGCCCTACTCGATGATGAGCGCCCGCGTCTACGGCTCGACGGTGCTGGGACAGCCGAGCTTCCTGCGCGCCACCGACCCGAGGCTGCCCGACGGGGCGCCGAACCGGCAGGCGCCGTTCCTCGGCAAGCCGGCGAACCTGGTCGTCGGCCCGCTGCTGCCCGCCGCGCACCTGCACCGCGAACAGGCGTTCCGCGACAGCTCGTCCGTGGTGAACGTCCGCTCGCTGCCGGTCAGCGTCCGGCTGTACGCGCTCAACTACGACTCGCCGCAACCGGGCAGGCCCGTGCTGATCGCCGTGCCGTCCCAGCGCCACGACGGCCGCACGTTCTTCGTCGAGCTGCGCCAGCGCCGCGGCTACGACGCGGCGGTCAACCCCCAGGGCCTGGTCGTGCACCAGCGCGCCCCCGAGGGCCGGATCGCGTACGAGGGCGTGGCGCGGACCGGCACCACCGACTGGGCCTGTCCCGCCGGCGACTTCGCGTTGCGGCTCACCGGGTCGGGACGCGACTTCGTCGACGTCGAGGTGCGCGCGGGGTCGGTGGTGTCGTTCCCGATCCGCGGTGTGCTGCTGGCGGGCGGGTTCCGCACCCAGCACGAGCTGAACGCCATGTCGCGCGACGACATGCGCAACACGCTGATCGTCGAGATGACCGCGCACAGCAACCAGAACGACTACCAGCGCTACGACGACGACACGCTCGCGGGCATGGGCGCCGTGATGGTCTTCCTGCGCCGCAACGGATTGCGTGACGACGCCGCGTTGAGGCAGATGTCGTCTGACGACCAGCGCAACACCGCCATCGTCGAGCTCGACGCGCAGACCGGTGCCGGCCAGGCGTTGCAGGGCTTCACGAACCTGCAGCTGGCCCAGATCGCGCTCGGCAGCGACCTCGCGACGCGGGGACAGCGGCCCGGCGAGGTCAGCTTCTTCGTCCGCGGCGTGCTGCTGCTCGGCCGGTTCCGCACGCAGCACCAACTCAACACCATGTCGCGCGACGACATGCGCAACACATTGATCGTCGTGATGACGTCGCTCAGCAACCAGACGAACTACCAGGCCTACACCGACGCCGACCTCGCCGGCGTCGGCGCGGTCATGGTGTTCCTGCGGGAGACCGGAATCCGCGACGACGCGGCGTTGAAGACGATGTCGGCCGACGACCAGCGCAACACCGCCATCGTGGAGCTGGACGCGCAGACCGGGCGCGGGCGGGCGTTGCAGGGGCTGGGCAACCTCGACCTGGCGCTAGTCGCGCTGGGAGTCCAGCGCCTCTAGCGCTTCGGCCTTGATCCGGTCGAACTGGGCAGCCATGGCCTCCGACAGCGCCTGGGCGCCGGACAGCGGGCGCACCATCACGGTGAACTGGTAGATCAGCCCGTCGGCGTTCAGGTGCAGGAAGTCGCAGCCCTGGATCTCCTTGCCGCCCACCTCGGTGCGGAACACCAGCGCGTGGTTCTCGCCGTCGACGATCTCGCGCTCGTAGCGGAAGTTCTCGAACACGCGCAGCACGGCGCGCAGGATGGCGGCGGTGATCGGCTTGCCGGGGTACGGCGCGAACGCGACGGGACTCGTGAACACCACGTCGTCGGCCAGGCAGGCCGCCATGGCCTCGGTGTCGCGTGCCTCGACCGCCTTGCGGAATGCGTTCACGGCGGAACCCCCGAATACTCAACTTGTTGACTAGGTCAGGGCACCGTAACCTGCTGCTATGTCGCTGCGCAACGCCGTGATGGCCGCCCTGCTCGACGGGGAGGCGTCCGGGTACGACCTGGCCAAGTCGTTCGACGCGTCGGTGGCGAACTTCTGGACGTGCACCCCGCAGCAGCTCTACCGCGAGCTGGACCGGATGGAGGCCGACGGGCTGGTCGAGGCGCGCACGGTCGAGCAGGAGCGCCGGCCGACCAAGCGCCTGTTCTCGCTCACCGGCAGGGGCCTGGAGGCGCTGACCGCGTTCACCGCCGAGCAGCACCGGCCCACCGCCGTCCGGGACGAGCTGCTGGTCGCGGTGATGGCGGCGGACGCGGGCGACGTCGAGTCGGTCAAGGCGTCGATCCGGGAGCGCCGGCAGTGGGCGGAGGCGAAGGTCGCGCGCTACGAACGGCTGCGGGAGCGGTTGCTCGACGGCCGGACCGAGGAGGACTTCCTCGCGACCGCAGAGCGGGTCGGGCCGTACCTGACGCTGCTGCGCGGCCTGTTGTTCGAACGGGACAACGCGCGGTGGTGCGCGCGCAGCCTCACAGTGCTGGAGCGGCGTGGTGCCCGGCTCGACGCGTCCGGGTGAGGTTGAATCGGTGTCATGAACGGCATCTCGTTGTTGCAGGAGGCACTCAGCGCGCCCGCGGAGGAAGCGCGCAACCGGTTCGCGGGGCGGCTCAACGGCTACCTCGAGGGGTCCGACGTCGTGCACGCCGTGCGGCTGCAGGGCTGGCTCGGGCTGGAGGTGCCGGGCCCCGGCTGCCACGTCGGCACGGGCAGCTGGGACTTCACCCGGTTCAAGGCGACCACCTCACCGGTGACGTGCGGGCGGTGCCGCAGCGCCGGGCTGCTCAGCAGCTCGTTCACCGGCGGCCCGCACCAGCAGACGCTCGACCTCGAAGGCATCTAAGCATCTGGCCAGAAGTCTTGTCCGAAACCTTGGGGTAGCCAGGGGCTGGTCCAGGGTGCGGCGGTGGTGAGGTTCTGCTCGGTGGTGCGGTCGCGGAAGTAGGCGTGTGCCTGGCGCACGCGGCCGGCCATCGTGGCGGGTGCGGTGTTGGCGATGTGGCGTTTGAGTCCGGCCCAGATGCGTTCGACGGGGTTGTCCTGCGGGCTGTATTTCGCGCCCTCGATCAGCATCAAGCGTGGGTGTTCGGTCAGCCACCGC